>JAVBMQ010000052.1:0-78719 GCA_031552335.1 Bacteroidales bacterium
TCCTATTGAAAAAACAGCCAGTAACAGAGTTGTTATTTTAACCTGATTCATATTTGTCATTTTAACCTTGTTGTAGTCACTCCATTTTAATCAAAGAATAAGAGTGCATCAAAAGCGACCATTACCCGCTTTTGACACACCCTCGTTCAAAATTTTTATTTCACCCAGATTTTTGTTGTGAAATTATTGATCTTAACAATATATATTCCGGAATTAAGTTTAACCGGATTATCAATGTTCACACTATATCTACGTCCTAAGATGTTGAACAATGAAATATTTTCACCGCCTTGTAATCCGGTCATCTCTAATTTTCCATCTTTTACAAAAACACGATAAGGAGTATCCGCTTTGTTGGTTGTAATAGAAGTGATGAGAGAAGAATTATTTAATTTTTCTAATGTAGCCGTCAGATTCAATTCGCTTTCAAGATCGGCAAGAGCCACTCCGTAAAATCTGAAATCAGCAACATAAGTTTGACGCAAATAGGCATCTAGCGGGTAATTAGAGCGTCCAATCCAGTTGAAAGGAGTACCAACTTTACCTGCCATTGGAAGTGCAGCAGCAGGATTGTTTTTGATTTCTGCCGAATTCATAATCTCTCCATTGAGATAAATGGTACCGAAATCTCCCTCCTGAGAATAAGCAAAATGGAACCATTTTCCCCGTTCAGCCGCCTTATTTATGTTATTTCCCTCATTATTTATATATGTAGTAAATCCTTCTTTTGTTTTTCCAAGCATTTCAACACGCATATTTGACAATATTGATATAATATATCCTCCGTTCGCACCTTCGGCATTAGCAAATGTCCACAAGAAATTACCTGCTTTTGTACTATCTTCATATACTTCATCAATATATACATATGCTCCCAATGTATAATCTGTAGTATGATACATTATCTGACCGATTTCGGTTCCCATATCGAAATATCCGGTACCATTACCGAGATCCAGTACATTTGTTTTTTCGCCTTCTCCTGTTGCAAGCGTGATCACATTCGCTTCGTTCATTAATGTTCCTTTCAATTGCAATTCTGCTTTATCAGTAACGATGCGATCTTCTACCTGACTAAAATCATAATGTACCAACAGATCATTAGTTGTCATAACTGTTCCCTCCAACATGGGCACTACCGATGTTGTATAAAATACTTTCGACAACATCTCTCCGGTACGGGTATCTATCAGTTTAGCAGATATGCTATCAATCGGATAATCATAGTATTTCTGACGCATAACTTTACCTTTACTATCCAAAACTCCTTCATTGGATGTTGTCCATGCAATAGCAATAGCAGGATGTCCTTCGACACTTGCAGGGAAATTCAGGTTTTCGGTTATCTGAGCCGGCGCATTCATTGTTAAAGCATCATGTACAGCGTTAAGTTCCGTATTTACCTGATCACGTCCGTCATTAGCCAGGTAAGCAAGATCCAAATCTATCAGTTTTTCCACAATTCCCAGGCCATCAACATCTTCAGAAGAAAGTCCGTAAGCATATATTCTGAAATCATGTAATAATGCTTTATTAAAATAAGGGTCTCCACCATATGGAGAACGTCCTAAATAATTGAAATCGGTTCCTTTGCGACCTGCAAGTTTAAGATAAACAGGCCATAAAGATATAGTAGAAGAAGTAGCTACACTCACACCATCTACATATATAGTTCCTGTATTTCCTTGTTGTGAGTAAAGTAAATTATGCCATTTAGCTTTATAATCGGCTTCTACAGAGAAATGCCCGTTATTTGCCACTTTTTGTTCTGCAGAATAATTTGTTTTTGTTATAGCATATAGTGAATTCCAGGGTTGAGTAAAGATGTAACCGTTTCTATCTGTACCAACATTGTTTGAATTAGAGAAAGTCCAAAGGAAATTTCCGGCTCCTGTAGTTGCCACAGCATCCTCTTCCACTAAATAATAACAAGACATCGTATAATCAGTTAATTGAGTGAACACTTCTCCAATTTCTTTACCCATATCAAAATAGCCATTATTAGCTCCAAGGTCAAGTACTTTATACTCATTTCCTGCTGTACCAATGGTCCTGACTCTCACACCATTTTCGAAAGTACCGGCATATTTTACAGGATTATTTGCACTTGAAATAACTTTCATTTTTCCATCCTGGTATACAGGACTCTCAAAAGTGAAAGTTGCAATCTCTGCGGGTAACGGATCATCACCAACAACAATCAGAGTATATTTCTTTTCTTTTGTCAATGTTGGTATTACCGGATGGCTGAATGTTACCTTCAATTCAACTGCAGCTGCTCCTACAGGTAAAGTTCGCTTTCCATCTGTTGCTATCATACTTGAGTCTGATGATTCCCATGTCAGCACTACATCATCATAACCTGTGATTTTTGTCATCAGATCCAAATCAGTCCAAACATCCAGGAAAGAATCATTTCTTCCTAAAATCGTATTTTCAATTCCCTGGAATGCGGTATAAGCATCACTCAATTCTATGAAAGCATCAATTTCAGCAGGAGGAAAGCCATTGAGTTCCAACATTTCTTTGTCGGATAATGCACGGCCATACACACGGAAATCATCAACATATCCATTATATCCGGCATCAGGATATTGAGCAGCTCCGATATAATTCTGATTTGTTGCTCCCAATCCATCAGGGGTATGAGTAATTCCCGTACTGGAACCAACCATTTTTCCATCAAGATATAATTTAGCTATAGAATTGGTATAATCGACAGAAACAGCCACATGCATCCATTTGTTTATTTCAAGAGCAGGACCCTGAATTTGCTGTTCATTCGTTTTTTTGATGGCAAAACGCATACCTGTTCCTCCTTTCACAGTCAAAAACATATTGTTGGTAGCACCATTACCAAAATCGAATATCCGTTGCCAATCCGCGATATTGTCCAATTTGATCCAGGCCGCAACTGTAAAGTTGTTCACACCTACTGTTATATCATCTGAAAGTTGAAGATAATCAACAGCCGGCTTAGCAACTGTTCCCAAATACAAAGCGCCTTTACCGTCAAATCCCTGGTCCGGCAAAACAACAGCACCACCCATAAGGACGCCATCGTTACCAGAACCGGACTTGTCTGTAACAAAACCGCCTACAACCGCATCATCAAAAATGTAATGTACGATTAAGCCATCAGACAAATCAGCAAACACACTCCCCGAGAAAAGTAAGGTCATTGAGAGTAAGCCATATTTACCCCAATTCTTAACCTTTAAAAAGTAATTTGATTTTTTCATGATAAAAACGTTTAATTATTACTAAAAAAATTCTCTATTTTTTGCTTATTCTTATTATATCTTTATTGAATATATCTTGATTTTTGAAATGTTTTCTGAACGCGAATTTGAACGAATTGAAGACGAATTTTTAAAATGTTTTTATTCTAAATTTATTCCTATTCGTTTTTTAATTCGTTCAAATTCGTGTTCAAAAAAGGTCAAGTCAAGTTTATTTATTTTACTCCTTAATAATCTTAATCGTCTGTTTCTTTCCTTCCTCGTTCAAGAGTACTCCGAAATACAAACCATTCACTAATTCACTCATCTGGATGATATTCTTTTCTCCTGGTTGACATGAAATTGTTTTTAAAATTCTTCCATCAACAGACCATAACATAAATTGGGTATATGAAGTGTTATCCTGAGTTAAATCAATGATCAAATGATCCCGTACAGGATTAGGATATATGGATATACCTCCGTTTATGATTTGATCAATACCTGTTGCTCCGACCGGAATTATTTCAAAAGGATAGCTTTCCAGAACAGAACTGCCTCCGCCGTTTATGGTTCCATCCGGATTAACGGTCCAGTATTTAGCTCCTTCGATTGAACTATTCTGAATAGAATATAGGTTTTCGTCTTCTTCTCCGAATAATATATAAGTATCCCGCATCCCATCATACGTATCGGCAGTAAACTTACCTGACTTCAGGAAGCGATTATCCAAACCGGAGATGATTTTATAGCGTGAGCCGTCTTTACTTATTGTCCAGATCCGCGACGCTTCCGTCAAATCATTTTCATCCACAAAATTTGGGACATCAGAACCATCGTTCACTAAAAACTTACCGGTTACCACATCTTTGATGTAATAATTACCCTTACGGATAGACTTGTTATTTAAGACATTGATGTGGAAGTTTACTTTTGTTTCGCGTCCGCACTGATTGGTATACACGGCTGTATATATCTGACTTGAATAAATACTCATCACTTCTATCGCTGCGGTTTTTGCGCCATTATTCCATAAAATAGCTCCCCAGCCTGTATCATAATTGAAAGACTCTATAGCTAAACGTAATGAGCTTCCGGCAAGTACTGTTATGATTGTGTCGCTTACCTCAGCTCCGTTAAGGGTAATAAACGGCACCACCTTCTCCGGCTGACAATCACCTTGCACTGCAATGGTATACACCTGTTCACTTTTTACGCCTTTTTCATTGATATAAGCGACACGATACACACCACTATTATCGGCTGTGATTTCCAAATCTTTAGTTGTCTCTCCACTTTCCCATGTCCAGTTACCCGTATCGGTTACACCATCCGGTAAGGTAGGGATGAGTTTAATAAGGCTTCCCGGAGGTACTGCAGCAGTTTTATGATTATCGTTATAGGTATTAACCAAACCTCCCAACTCATTCTGTTTCAAAGTTTCTCCGTCATAAAAAAGTGTAGGAATAATCTGCGTTGGAGCCTGATCGGGAGTTATCAGCGGACGTGTGCCTGTTAGCGTTGTATACCCAAGATGATCGAATCCTCCACTGTTACCTCCATATTGTCCACCTCCACCATCTATCTCATCTGACCATAGATGAACATAATTGAGTTTAACACCCCTTACTCCTTCATAATACCCGACGAATCTACCCCAGATAGGCCGGTTACCGCCACGACCGCCTCCGTTACGTGTGTGAAGGGCGCCATCATACTTCAGATACGGATGAAAATAAACATATTCCCTTTCCTGTTCTTGTGTGATTTCATTAACATCCGGTATGGAATTAACATAAGCGACATATTCAATACCGGCAATCAAGCGGTCATTCATAAGAGCAAACAAATCATCACCCTGGCTCCATCCCACCTGACAAACATCACCTGCTAATCCAACACACATCAATGAATGCCCCATATCGCGTCCGGATTCCTGCATTTGTCCTAGATATCCTAAAGGTCCATTCGGATCTTCATAAACATGAGGAACCAAGTGTCCGATAAATTCAGCTAGCATGTCGTCCCGAGCAGGATTACGTGTGTCGTCAAATTTTCCACACTGATCATATTTATAGAAAGAAAGCGCTTGATTATAAATAAACACATCGTCGCAAAGAACCCCGATACTCATTAAAGCCAGCGTATTACAAAGCCCCCAGTTTGCCCAATAATGGCCGGGACGGCCGGCAGCCCACTGACCCCATTTGGTTCGCTGAAAAGAGATAATATGCGGATACCACACATCAAGCATCCATTTCTGGAAGCTTTTAAAATCTTCAGGTTTCCAGCCATCATAGTCACGCATCAACTCCGCCGCATTGGCAAATTCATGGCCATAAATACCACTGGCTAAAGCCGAATTGGTATTTCCGGTTACTTTTTTACAAACCCGGGCCCAATTATTCAGTATTGTAACGGCATTATCCGCATTGGTTCTGTTACCACTTATTTTCCATAACAATGCGTTCTGGTATGCCTCCGCAGCACCCCACATCGCAGCGCCATAATTATCACCATAACCTCCACCGCGCATAATTATTTCAGTGCCAACCGATTGCGCAGTCGGCTTAACAACAGTATTCGTTCGCAGTCTCTCATATCCCTTAACCACCGGCTCATATCCCTCTTCCAAGAGCCTTTTTATCCGGTCGAAATCTTCCTGAGTATGTATTGCTCCGGGATGCTTGAACCCTTTCACAGGATTGTATTCGCTCCTGGTAGAAGGATTAAAAACAACATTTCTTGACCTGGCAAAGCTTTGATACGCTGCAGTCAGGGCTGTCCGGCAATCGTTTATTGCAGACTGTACAGCTTGTTGACCATCCACCATATCCTGCGCTTTAGCAAGAGCCGCTTTAAACTCGGTTATGGCAAGTGGAGGATAGTCGCTTGGATTAATTGCCGCCAAACTATTATTATATTGTTCTATATATCTGATTAGACTAGAAAAATCTCCGGCCTGACTTCCATACATATATTCATAATTCAATTCTTCCACTTTTGCAGCCAACTCGGCTATTTTGGCGTTTGACACAGCCACATTGTAGAGTTTAAAGTCAGCGATCAGCGTGTTTTTCAGATAAGCATCTCCGCCAAAATTAGGTCTTCCCAACCAATTATAAGCAGGCGCTTCATCTTTATACATGGCGCTTGGTAACGGAACATCGGTATGCGTATCTACCAGTTCACCGTTTACATATAAGCGGCCTACCTTTGCAGTTTGCCGGTAAAGGACATGCATCCATTCGCCTTTTATCGATTCTTTACCTTTTTCAAGCGACCTCTCTCCCTCAAAGCCTCCGAGAGATGCCGCAAAATGCTGTGCATTTAACCGGTATGACGTATAAACACCATTTGAAGCCCAACAAGTCGGCAAGGTAGAAAACACCCATAAAAAATTACCATGTACTGAAAGATCAACACTTTTATCTACCCTGTAATAAACAGAGATTGTAAAATTAGTAGTTTTCGATAGAACAGCACCGGCTTTCGCTGTCATATCCAAGTATCCCTCACCGGCGCCAAGAGACAGCACATTACATTTACCCATCTTGATAACCGAAGCAGAGTTTACCATCTGAGCATCGCAGCCACTACCGGATTTATCCGGTACGGTTTTGCCAGACACATCATCAAAAGCATAATGCAATTTTAGATTTGCCTCCTGAGCTTGCGCTTCAAAGCATATGGCTATACACGACAAGAGTAATAATGATAGCTTTAAGCTAAATTGTTTACATTTCATGTTTTACTTGTAATTGATTTAATGATTATATTAATTTATTATTTTTCCACTTCAATAAATTTAGCCATTTTCTCGCAATGGCATAATCCAAATAAATTTTGCTTCTGCTCATTGCTTAACGAAAACGCTTGATTGTTATCACAAATGTAGATGCTTTTTCATGTTTCTATTGAGCCATTTTGGCTCTGATTATAGGTTAAAAAGAAACAAAATAAAGATTATATACCTTTAAACTGTATCAGGAAGAGGAATTATCAAAAATGCACTTATTCTTATCAAGTTTGTTGACGTTTTTTCCAGGATATATCAGATAGGTTTCATAATATTAAAATTAAGGATAGGGGATGTATCTCAAAGAAAGATACATCCCCTTGTAGCATATCAAGATTTATTCTTTCAAAGAAATATTTTTCCTTTTACGAACAAACATATAGGCCCCTGCAAGAATTACCAGAACATACAGTCCGTCATGTACAGGTGTACCAACAAAAAGATCTCCTTCTTCCGTTTCTGTTGTTGCTCTGCTACCCCGCAAACTCGGCTCATCAGAACCTTGCAGCCACGATTCTGTGCGATCTTTCATGGAATCAAAACCGGTAGAGGCAAATACCTGGCCGGCAAAAAACAGGCAAACTGCCATAAATATCATTTTTGTCGTTTTCATTTTATTTTTTGTTGATAAAGGTTTTTACTATTTCTACTTTCTTAGATTCGTAGATTTTCTTCACTAGATAGATGCCATTAGTGGCTGGTTCGGGAATTTCGATACCTTGCAGGTTATAGTAACGGGTTTCAATAACCTGATCATTAGCTACATCAATACCATCTATAGCGGTTTCCTGCCCTTCTACACTTACAGATCTCAATTCACCAACAACATCTTTGACTGCTATCATGGCTTCAAATGGCTTCAGAGAAGTACCTGAAGGAAGTTCGTTGTTATCTTTATAAAGCAAATTAAATTTACCGTTTTCGCTGTAGTTGTACATGTAATAATGCTGAGCTCCAACAATTGATGTAGTATTAGCGACTGAAGGATTAGCAACTAAAGTATATCCGGTAGGAAGAGCTGAAGCCAGGGTGTTAGTATTACTCAATACCGGATTAGCAACGGAAATGAAAGTTACTTCTTCGTCAAGGAAATCATCAGGGAATTGAATGGCATATCCTTTACCCGCATCAAATGCAGTAGCGTAATTAAATACATCTCCATTATAACTCTTCAACCAGAAATCACCTTTATCTGCAGAATCCGGAGTTCCATCTCCATTATAATAATCCAATACTTCGTCTTCAAATGCATTAATTGAAGCAATAGCAAATGGGAAACCGATCGGATACCATTTTTTAGGAGTGAAAGTTTTTTGGTATTTGACAACACCGTTGACTTGTAAAGTTTCTTCGGAAATAATCAATTGGCCGGTGGAAGATTCATTAGATTTGATGATAATATCTCCGTAAGGACCTGCTAAATAATCTGCAGAAGAACCAGTTTCTGTCGCCTCAATAGTGAAAGGAAGCGTACCATAATAATACAAGCGGAAGTTATCAAGAATGATCCATTGAGCACCCTCGTATTTTTTATCAATAGAGGCCCCTATTTCCATTGTGCCGTTGTTTTCCGGAACAATGATATCTTCTAATACATTTTCATATAAATTATCATCAAATGCCGCCCTAGCCCCTTCTGTGCCAGTAGGATAGTAAATATTATTATTTGCCCAAGCATTGACGTTACGCGCTGTCTTTTCTGCATAAACATTCTTCAAAGCTGTGTGTTTTTTTACACTATTTACAGTTGCATACAATTCTGAGTTGAGTGTCGCGCCATTATCGCAAGCAGTAACACGCGCCGCACTATTTCCACCAGTACGTTCAAAGCCTTGTGCTTCTAACTTATAAAGTCCTGCCGGCAAACCGGTAATCGTTTGGCTTAAGGTAAACCCTGCTTCATAGTATTCTATCAAATGGTTAGTCGCACCATGTCCGTCGGGTTGTCCTTCCCGTGAATCGGGGGTGGTAGTTGATGTCCAACCCGGAGGAGCTATTCCTCTTGTAAAATTATTAGCATCGGATGTAAAATGCGGGTTAATTATTAAAGCAGTGATATCAAGCGGTGATGTTGCGGATACAGGTCGTTGAGAAATATAATATACGCTATAAGCAGAAGCTAATGCTACAACTGCATCGGCAATGTCTTCTGCAGATTGTTCTGTTGTATTATTGTATGTAGCTTTTGCTGCATTTATCACTTTTTCAAAAGTCGGCTTACCCGGATAATTCGTTAAGATATGCGATTCAGCTTCTGCAATCTTATCTTTCAACGGTTTATATCTGGCAATAATATCGTTGTAATTATTTATTGCAGTTTCCAAATTGGTCATGGCTATATTTATAGCGGCCATAGTTTGCTCTACAGTTTCTGCAGCAGCTATTACATTTTCCAATTCAGTTATATTATACCAACCGGGATTATCTTCAGCATCAAGGCATGCCTGAGCGTCTGCCTTTTTTTCATTCAAAAGTTCATTAATATGAGTCAAATCAACACCATAATATATTAAGCGGAAGTTATCAAGAATGATCCATTGAGCACCAGGTCCATTACCAACGATGCTTGCACCTATGGTCATACTGCTGTTATCTTCGACAACAATGATATCGGCTACTTCATTATCATATAAATCATCATTAAATGCAGCCCTTGCACCATCTCCACCATTAGGATAATAAGGAGGGGCAGTAGGATTATTTCCTCCACTAATTGACCAAGCATTGATATTACGCGCTGTCTTTTCTGCATAAACATCCTTCAAAGCTATGTATTTTTTTACACTATTTACAGTTGCATACAATTCTGAGTTGAGGACTGTCCCACTGCCACTATCACAAGTATTAACACGATCCGCACTATTTCCTCCGGTACGTACAAAGCCTTGTGCTTTTAATACATAGCGTCCTGCCGGTAAACCGATAATTGTTTGGCTTATGGTAAACGCTGATTGGTAGTATTCTATCAAATGGTTTTTCGCACCCAGTTGACCGGGCTGGCCAGCAACAGCAGCCGTTGATGTCCAACCACTAGCATCAGGATTAAAATGTGGGTTAGCCAACAACGGTGTACAATCAAGCGGCGATGTTGGTGATGCCGGTTGAGAGCAATAATATACACTATAGGCAGTTGCTAATGCTACAACTGCATCAGCAATGTTTGCTACAGATTGTTCTGTTGTATTATTGTATATAGCTTTTGCTGCAATTATCGCTGTTCCAAAAGCCGGCTTACCCGGATAATTTGTTGAGTTATATTGCGGTTCAACTTTTGCAATCTCATCCTTCAATGGTTTATATCTGGCAATAATATCGTTGTAATGGTTTACCGCGATTTCCAAATTGTATGCTGCTGCACTTACAGCAGGTACATTTTGCTCAACACTTTCTGCAGCACTTATTGCAGTTTCTAATTCTGTTTCATTATACCAGCCGGGATGATTATCTACAGCAGCAAGGCATGCCTGAGCATCCAGTATTTTTTTATTCAAAAGGGTATTGAACTGAGCCAGATCAGCTCCATTAAGCATAAGTATTTCTGTTTCGGTTAATGCTCGGTTATACACACGGAAATCATCCACAAATCCATTGAGTCCGTTATCATTGAATTGACCCTTACCAATATAGTTTTTGTTATTAACTCCCAGCAGATCTTTGGGTTTGATAGTTAATCCGGTATTTGTGCCAACCAATACTCCGTCTATATACAACTTTCCTGTCCCTGTCGATTGAGTATAATCAACCGAAACAGCTACATGTATCCATTCATCTACTCTCGATGTAATATTAGTACCATTAATTATCTGTTCTGCACTGTTGTCCCTTTTTATGGCAAAACGAACAGTGTTAGTACCCCCAGCTTGGGGTACAATGAACATGCAGTCTCTTGTACCACTACCAAAATCGAAAAGACGTGGCCAAACTTCAAACTTATCAAGTTTGAACCATGCAGCAATGGAAAAATTTTCCAGTCCGGTAGTTATATCATTTGCCAAATGCAAATAATTAACAGCAGTTGTTTGCGGGCCTAAATGTAAAGCATCGTCGGTTGCACCCGCAGTTTTACCCGCTCCCTGCTCTATAGTGGCAACAGCTCCAACGAGAGTTCCATTCTTATTGTTACCGGATTGGTCAGATACTGTTGTACCTGAACTTCCATCAAAAGTGTAATGGACAATTAATCCATCTGGCAAACCAGCAAATGCAGCCAACGGCATTAAACAAGCAGCGAAAAATATCGCTGTCATTAATCGTAACTTTTTTTTCATAACTTCATAATATTAAAATTAATAATCGGAACTTTCCTTTTTAAAGGGTTTATGTTTGTACAAATGTATGGGAACTTTATTTCTGTGATTAAGTTAATTTAGCTCAAATTATATGACAAAATGAAACATCTTGGAAATGAAGCGATTTTTTCCTTTTTTTTGTTTTCAGACTTCTCACAAAACCAGGTATAATATTCTGTATCAAGGCATTTGCTATTCATGAATTTTATTAAGAGTACATCATTAACAAATGAATATCGCTCCTATCGGAGCTTTTTGGAGGATTGGTTGGATTCTATGACCGCGGGCTACGCTATCGCCAGTCATGTTCGGAAGATTTACAAGGCCTTGGCCCAGCGGGCCACAGTGTCCGTAGCCGTGGGTGAAAGCCCACGGACGGAAAGAATCAAACCTCATCAAGCGCCGCGTTAGCGGTGCTGTTAATCCAAAATCCAGTCAAACAAATATTTCTTCTCATATTCTACAGATAATTTATCCAGAAAATCGAGATATTCATCTTTAAATGATTGCTTCTGGTGATGATTGGGCTGATTTTCAATATACTTAATCACATTGCTAATTTGAGATTGGGAATAAGTAAATGCTCCAAATCCATCCTGCCACTTGAAATGGTTGGAAAATATTGCTTTTTCATTGATAAATTTAGAAGAAACGGATTTAATATCCCTTGTAAGATCGGATATGGATAAGGATGGGCGCATTCCAACTAAAAGATGCGTATGATCCGGATTGCAATAAATAGAATATAGTTTGCATTTCTCCTGAGTAATAATCCTTGAAATATATTTTTGGATTTCCACCCGAAATGATTCCGGGATTATACAAAAACGATTTTTTACTGCAAAGACGATTTGAACATAGATTTGCGTGTAGGTATTGGCCATGGTTATATTGGTTATTGGTTAAACATAACGGAAATATAATGATATTTTTGTTTTTTATCAATTATCATCTAATAAACTACAGCGCCGCTAACGCGGCGCCTAATGGGGTTCGATTATTCTATCCTTCCGTGGGCTTTCACCCACGGCTACGGACACTGTGGCCCGCTGGGCCAAGGCCTTGTAAATCTTCCGAACATGACTGCGCTATCGCTCATCCACGGATATAAACATGTAACCGCTACGCGGTCAGCGCGTTTCTATATAAATATTCATTCTAAAATTTAAACAGTTTCAAATAACAAACATAGGAACTAAGTATCAGTATTTTATTTTGATCACATTGAATGACTGAGACTTAAGTTCGATTTGAAGCATATTCGTATTTTGAAGATTTACCAATCGGTCTACCGGGGTAATTGTGTTTGGAGAATCCAACGTATTTTCATCCCCTTTCTCCCCTGATAACGTGATCACTTTCACTTCAGATTTTAAAACCATCTTTTTATTCAAACCTTCTGTCTGAATAGATATGTTTTTGTTTTCGTTCACAACATTGCTGATTTTTACAATCATTTCTTTTTTCTTTGTATCGATTACTGCGCTGGCATACAAACCATCATTTCCGGTAATAGGAAGGTTATCCATCAATAAAGGCAATACATTGGTTCCGACATTTGTTGCATACAATTGTTGCACATAATAATTCGGGGTTTTCACGCAACGAAGATTGTCAAACCAAATCATATCGGGTTTCCATTGCCAGGCATCAACATGGGCGAAAAGAGGTGCATAAGTAGCCATGTGGACTACATCCGCATTGCGTTCCAATCCAGTCATAAAGGCTGATTCAAAAAGGGCTGATTCAAAATTATTTTTACGATTCTTCGGATGACAAGCATATTCTCCCGCAAACACTTTCGGCCCTTTGCGGTCATATTTATCATACCGGGAAGCTTGAGACAAAAACCATTCGGGATTACGATAATAATGTTCATCAACCAGATCGACTTTTAGTCGTTTCATTTCCGGCCACAGGTAATCAAATTCTCTTCCGTCAGGTCCGGGACCTGAACTACCGATAATCTTTATATCCGGATATCTGGCTCGAATGGCTTTCACAAAAACATCCAGCCGGTCCACATATTCATGTCCCCACTGTTCGTTTCCCACCGCCAGAAACTTAAGGTTGAAAGGTGCCGGATGCCCCATATCCGCACGCACCTTACCCCATTTAGAGGTTGCAGTACCATTGGCAAATTCAATCAGGTCGAGGGCGTCTTGAACATATTCATCTAACCCGCCGACCGGCACATGTGATTTTTCTTCTTTATTCTGATACTGACAAACCAATCCGCAGTTAATTACGGGCAAAGGTTCCGCACCAAGATCTTCCGAAAGCAAAAAATATTCATAAAAACCGAGCCCGTAACTTTGAAAATAATCAGGAAAAAAGCGATGGGTAAAAGTATAATGCCAACGATTGAGGTTCAATGGACGGTTTTCAACCGGACCTATCGTATTTTTCCACTGGTAACGGTCGAATAATTCCGTACCTTCAACGATACATCCTCCGGGAAAACGGAATACTCCGGGTTTTAAATCGTACAAAGCTTGCGCCAAATCATTTCGCAACCCGCCTTCACGGCCTTTCCAGGTATCAACGGGAAATAATGAAACATGATCTACGTCCAATGGTCCTTCCGAAACAAGAAAAATTCTCAACGAAGCATGAGATTCCTCTCTGGATGATTTCAGTAAAATTTCATATTTTTTCCATTCGTTGAAATGAATGGCCAATTCTTTCTTTTCAAACACATTATTGTCAGCATCTATCAATTCTATTCTAATTTTTTGAGGATTGCTTTGAGATGTTCTCGCCCATACTGAAAAACGATATTCGGAATCCTTTTCCACTCCAATTCCACAGAATCCTTCGTTTTCCAAGCCTGTATGTTTTTCTTTGTGACCGGAATTGTTTAACCTCACATAATGCGGATTACGTTTGAAAGGGGCATCAGTAGTCGAAACCTCCACATTTCCAAAAGACTTCCATCCCATCAACGTTTGAGGAAATTCAAACGAGCGGTTTTTAATCAGTTCTGCATATAATCCACCATCAGCTCCAAAATTAATATCCTCAAAAAACAAACCATACATGGTAGATTGGATTGGAGCTCCCGGTTTGCCTGCTTTAACAAGCATATTATACGTTTTTTCCTGTGCCGGTAAGGAAATACTTACTGCAAATAAAAAGAGAACTATAAACAGATTTTTTTTCATATTTCAAAAGACTTAAATTGCGTTATTGATTTACAAGCGTTTGATTATCAGAGGGAATAAAATCATTTATGAAATTAGTCACTTGATTCAGGTTATCAGGAATACCCGATGAGGTGCGCTTCCATATCCGTTGCCCCCCAATGTAAAGTTCCTTCACCGTCAGGTTTGCGACTCCTGAAAATGTTGCAGATGGAGTTGCTACCGGCTTTGCGAAATAGAGGTTCTGCATCACCAGATTTTGTATCATGTGAGTGCTGTCTGCCGTAGTCTGGATAAGCGCCCATTTATCTCCGGGCGCCCAAAATGAACTGTTCTTAATTACGATTTCTTCATATGAAGGCCAATAAACGGAACTATCGTAGTTCAGAAAGCGGACATCCCCGTTGGCTTTTCTGCCTACCACGGCATGAAAATTATCAAAATAGAAACCCTTCAGTATCCTGCCACATGTATCGATCCCTGGGTTGCTTGTCCATGCGTTGATTCCTGCGCGTATGCAGTGTGCCAGGCGCGTCCATCCGATGGCATTGTTAACGCGAATGTTCTCGGTGTCGGCATTGCTCCAGTTGAGGCGATCCTTGTTGTATACACCCGCTGCGGCAAATGTATTGCGTATCCCTGCCGGATTTGCATCTGTGTTCTTCAGGTTTATGGATGTATTTTCGGTGTAGGTACGCCTCGGAAATTCGTCCGAAGGATTGTAATGACCTGTAGCAAATGCATCATCATTACCCAAAGTAATAGAACCATTGACTGTCACATTCTTGCCACTTGAAAGATTGAGTCCGTCAATCCACCCATGATTGTAGGGCGAAAGTCCCTTGATATTATTCAGATCAACGTCGACAACATCATGCGTTTCCCAGTTCCACTGCTGACTGTCACGCATGTACGTATCGTTGAATGTGAGGTTGCCGGATTTTTTGAGCACAACGCCCCCCTGATGCGGAGTATTCCTGGCATCTTTCCTGTCGGTTGAAAATGAGAGGCAGCCCTGCCCATCATGCATACCCCGGCCGGAAACCGTTACAAAGCTGGAGTATGCGACATAGATCGCCGGTTCGAGAGCCTCTCTGCACTCTTTCTGACGGTTTATCATCAGTGCGTTTTCGTCGGTATAGACGAAAAGTGGTTTGCCGCCATTATTGACATCTCCGTTCCAGTTGTGTATCCTGAGACCCGACCAAAGATAGACACCGGCGGGGATATACAGTGTATTGAGCTCAGGCGTGTTTTTGATCTTCACCAAAGCCGCCTGCAGGGCATCGGAGAGGTCATTGCGATCTCTTGCCCTCAAGTTGGGGAACGCAACAATTCTGCTTGTATAAGAAACAAACCGGCCGGCTTCGTGATTCCAGGTAAAAAGCTTCCCGTCATTCAGGCTGGTGTCTGTGACCCTGCCGGCAGGACGGCACACCTGTCCGACTGCATCCTTAATTGGATTTTTCTGCAGATAATTTTCAGAGAACGTCTTAAAATCAAGCACATTAGGTGCTTTAAGCGAAGGTTTCTTCGCCGGATCTTCCAAAGGATCATTTATAAGCGTAAGCTGCGGGGTGGTCGTTGAGGAATCTTGCGGATCATCGCCGTTGATGATCACTATGGCATATGGCAGATTGTCAACCATTTCAAATGTGAGCGTTCTTCTGTCTGCGCTGATCGTCAGCGCCTCCTGCGGATAAAAACGCACAGGGTGGATGGTAACATTGCTGATTTCGGTGCCACCCATGACATTGACCTCAATTTTAGGCGTCAGGCTGTTTGAGGCAAAGCGGGCCACATCCATATTATGCCCCTGGTTCCCGTTGATTCTGTTGTCGTAACGGATGGCGGCTACATTGACATCGGCGACTTTCACACCAAAGCGCGTAGATATAGCGTCATTTCTCACATGTGAAGGATAAGCCTCTCCTCCCGGCCCCATATCGGGAATAGTAAATGGTGCGTATGGGTGAACGATAGTGTTTTGCGCATGCAGAGATACTTCAGGCAAAAAATACAACATTGCTGCCAGAACGCTGCACAATAAAATTTTTCTATTCATACTATTATTTATATAACAATTATTATTTATTTCAAATCAAAGTCACTTGACTTTTTTCTAAATGTTTTTTGAATACGAATTTGAACGAATTAAAGACAAATAAAGACGAATTTTTAAATTATTTTTATTCTAAATTTGTTCTGATTTATTTTTAATTTGTTCTGGTTCGTTTTTAATTCGTTCGTTTATACTAAACAGTCATTTTTCGTGACTCGGCATAATCAAATAAATTTGATTCTGCTCTCGCTACTCAAAACGTTCAAATTCGTGTTAAAAAAGTCAAGTTCATCATTTATTTCTTGAATTTCCAGTAATCAAGGTTGAACAATTCTCCTTCTTTACCTTTAAAGATAAAAAACAAATCATGGCACCCTTTGATTTTATCTACCCGTGTGGAAAATAATTTCCAATTTTCCCATCCGCCGGTATTACTTATATCACAAACTCCCAGCAATGTACCCTGAAGATCGTCCAGGCGGATTTCGATTGTTCCTCCTGAAGAAGCACTTGCAGCACTTATCTCAAATGATTTCGCGCCCTTTTTAAAATCAACACCCTTCAATTGAATATAGTCCCCGTTATGTACCGAAGCAACATACATCCCTACTCCATTGTCGTATTCTGTTTTTAGCCCCTGGCTCCAGGAGATGGTTTCCGCTTCGGTTCGTTTATAAGGATTTACCCATTCAACCTGTTCTACAGCTACTCCGTCGTCCCACCAGGGAAGTTCCCGTATGGTTCCATCCGGATTATACGTCATCTCCGCCACGCAAACCGAACGCCGTTCATGATGTTTGTCCGTCATCATGAAATTAAGTCTGAAATTGAATCCGAAAACATAGCTTTTCCCTTTATAATGGATAATTCCCGGATGATTTCCTGTGGCCCTCTTGTCCGGCGGCATGATATACCCTTTGAATTCCCAGGGGCCAGTAGCGCTTTTCCCCATGGAATATCCCATCCCCTCCGGACAACAAGTGCTGGCATAAGCCAAATAATAATGTTCGTTTCGTTTCCACACCCAGGGTCCTTCCTGATAATGATAAGGGTCTTGTTGTCCCTGAATCTTCCTTACCTTTTCATCTTTGATTATTTCTCCGGAGGTCGAGATCATATCTTCATTCAGTTTGACATACCAGAGATTCGGATTTCCCCAGTACATATAAGCCTGCCCATCTTCGTCGATAAAAACGGCAGGGTCGATGTCTTCCCGGCTGTTTTTTATAAGCGGTTTGCCGATGGGATCTACAAATGGCCCATAAGGAGAATCGGCAACCAAAACACCGATGCCCATTCCGCCCGGCATCGGACAATACAAATAAAATTTTCCATTGCGTTCAATACAATGAGCCGCCCAGGCGCCATTTTCTTTATCCTTCACCCAACTGAAATTTTTCAAAGACGCCACAGCCCCATGATCTGTCCAGTTTACCATATCCGTACTCGTGTAAAGCAACCATTCCTTCATGCGGAACTGGCTCTGACCGGCAGGGGCATAATCCTCATCATGTCCTGTGTACAGGAATACCGTATCCTTATATACCATCGGAGCCGGATCGGCTGTGAAACTGGTCTGAACGACCGGCTTTTGGGCATTCAACATCACAGGATAGATAATACCCAGCAATAGTGCGATTAAAAAAGTTTTTGTTTTTATATTTGTTATCATTGTCATCTTTATACAATATGAATATTCACTGTTTACGGTGGAAGCCGGACATATCACCCCAAATAATGTCAAATAAATTTCTTCATATGACTTATTTATGCTAAAAATATCTTAAAAACGAGTGCAATATCGTTCGTTTTATTCGCGGGAAGTTTTATTGTCAATCCATCTTGATTGCGGCTAACGATATCCAATTTGCCATGGCCGAGCAATTCAACTTTTTTCACTTTTCTTTTATAATTGGGAGAAGAAGCGGCTAAACTCTTTAATGTTACACTTCCGTCATCAGGACATCCCATCACCGTTGCATACAGGATATTACCTTTTACCACATACCGGATGTCTTTGTCTGAATATTTTATATTTTCGTTAAACCCTTGAGCTTTTATAGGATTTGGGTTATCTACAGTAGGACCTTCTCCATATACGTTCCACGGTCTTGTACCGTAAATACTTTCTTTGTTTATGTCCATCCAGTCAGCAATACCTTTAAGAATAGCCTCTTCCTTATCATCGATTGTTCCGTCACCCCTCATAGGTACACTTAACAGCAGATTTCCATTTTTACTTACGATATCGACAAGCATGTGAATTACTGTTTTTGCCGATTTATACTTGTTATTGTCATAAAAAGACGTTTCGTAATGCCAGGTGCCTAAACAGGAACATGTTTGCCAGTATTTTTCCTGTATTTTGTCTGGAATACCCCGTTCAATATCCCAAACCATACACTGTTTTTGATCTTCATTCAGAACTTTACCCAGAATAACAGTTTCCTGGATTCCGTTTTCTTTCAGGCTTTTATTGTATGCATGCGCAGCAATACGAGGACCTACATTGTTTATCGGATAAAAAGGCAATACCGTATCATCAAAATATATCACGTCGGGATTATATCGATTGATAGCATCGATGGTTCTGTTGTAAAATTTATTGCAATACTCATCAGAAGGTTGGGATGCTCCATTACCCCAATTCCATTGCGAATGAATCTTATTAATATTACTGCTGCCTGTACTGCGGGGATGATTTTGAGCATATAAATCCTGAGGATCATAACCTTCCCACCATTTTCCGGCGCCGTCCGCAAGGGTCAGGTTTCCGTCAAAATCCTGAGATCCTTCATACCACGTCCATGCATGCGAAGCATGGATACTGATACCGAAAGGTAACTTGTTATCCTTAGCAACTTTGGCCCATTCGGCTAATATATCCCGTTTAGGTCCCATATTTACCGAGTTCCACGGTTGGTATTTGCTGTCCCACAAGTCCATGTTGTCATGATGGTTGGCAAGCGCCACAAAGTATTGTGCCCCAGTTCTTTTGAAGAGAGTAACTAATCTTTTTGGGTCCCATTTGTCGGCTTTCCAAATGTTAATCACATCTTTGAATCCGAAATCTTTCGGGTCTCCGTATTTTGAAACATGGGTATCATATTTCCATTGTCCGGGATAATACATGCTACGCGCATACCAATCGCCAGCTTCCGGTTCACATTGAGGTCCCCAATGCGCCCAAATACCAAACTTTGCATTCTGAAACCATTCCGGAGCTTCCCTATATTGTTTCAAAGACTCCCACGATGCCTCGTAGATGCCCGTTTCCATCGGTTCGACCCCTATATTTTTTTTATTTTGAGCGTTTAGTGTCGAAAACACAAACACAACAAGAAATAAACTTTTGACTGTTTTCATACGTATTTCATTATTAAGAACCATAGATCTACAAAGGACGAAAATATATTTGAGAGCAATTAGGATATTTTGAACCAAATCCTAATACATTTTAGATACAAATAAGGTTCATCCGACAAATGGATCGTTTTTATCGTAAAGAGCAAAAATTTTCAAGACAAAAAAACTCTGAAAACCGGTTGGTTTTCAGAGTTTGCTTCAAATCTTATTTTTGCCAGATATAACTAAAACCACACGTATTACATTTTTTATAAAGCAATAACTTTAGTTACAATCACCTTTTCACCATTCTGTATTCTAACTATATATGTACCTGCTTTTACCGGCATTTTTATTTGTCCATCAATATTTGATTTATAATCAATCATCATTCCATTGATTGAATAAAAAGAAACATTTTCTCTACCGTTTAATCCTTCAACTATGATATTTCCTTTATCATAATAAATGCTATATGTATCTATAGTTGAATAATTAATACGATTCAAATTTTCATGAGTAAAACGGACAGAAGATATTGATGAAGCATGATTTTTGTATTTTACAGAAACCTTATATACTCCGGTAATATCGGGCAGTTCAATTTCCGATTCTCTAAAAATAGAAGAAGATATTGTTTTAATAGCAGGAACAGAAAAAATTGGCTGTGTTTCTTTATCCAGATAAAAATCAAATTTAGTAGATTCACTCACATTCTGGCTATTAGCAGTGCTGATAAATACTTTATTGTATCTATTATTTTCAAAATTAATCTCTCCTAAATATATTTGAGTATTATTCTTTCCGACAAGATAACCTTTGTTATTTGATTGTATTTTATATTCAGCATTGAATACTTGCGCAAATTCGTTCATATTAATAACCATATCTTTATCCTGATCTGCGGATATAGCTTCCTCTGTCACATATGCCTCTCCATCCTGTAATATTCTTAAAAGAACGACTTCTTTAACCCTGAACTCGTTGGTATTCGATGCTGTCAGGTCACAGACCCACCCCAGGTTCAGTTCTGTTTCTTCTGCAATTGTGAATTTAATCCCAAAAATTGAATCATTGTCATTCTCTTCCCCTTTTGAAACATCATAGCCCGTTGTAATATTATGAAATGCCAACGCTTTTAAATCAATATCCGGTACAGTTGGAAGTGTTTTCGATGCAAATATATACGCATTTTGTGTTTTAAACATGGTCTGATAAGAAGCTCCAAAATAATATTTTCCTGCCGGCAATGTTACTTTTCTGTATATTTTCGCATCCTCAATATTTCCCGTAGCATCGTTCCATAATCCAAGCATCAAAGTATTGTATCCGGGATATTTATCAATGCCCTGTTTTGTACCATCTCCCCCTTTCGGAATATTGAAATTCTCGACATTCCAATATTTAGGTTTCCCGAATCGAGTGGTCGTATTGGTTTCACGGGAAAAATTGCGGACTTCATTCAAATATTTGACAGTAATATTTTGTGTATAAGGCAATGTTTTGATATTGGGTCCTGTGGATCTTTTGCTTGAAGCAAATTTCGCAAACGCCGATTGAAGGAGGTTAAACGAAGACTTGATAACCTCATCTCCACTTTCAGCAGTAATATCTTTAACTGAATTAAATGCTTCTTCAAATTCTAATATCGGGGCATCCTGATATTGTCCCGTATTATCTCCCACATTTTCTTTTGCCGCAAGAATAATCGACTGTGTTTCTGAGATAAGGTCGCTGAGATCGCTGAAATCAATGGAGTCAAAGGATATTTTGAAAACAATGCCGATATCGCTCATTTTAGTAGTTGGAAGCTTTATGGCCAATCCTTCTTTATTGCGTCCGATAATATCCAATTCACCGTCGTGGCCGATCAATTCCACTTTTTTTACTTTTCCCGTATAATGGGGCGAGATAGTACCTAAGGTCTTTAAAGTCGCTTTTCCGTTATCAGGCCATCCCATCACCGTTGCATACAGAGTATCCTCTTTTACCACATACCGTACGTCTTTGTTTGTATATACTAAGCCTTCGTTAAACCCTTGATCTCTTAAGGGATTTGAGTTAGTAGGACCTTCTCCAAACACTTTCCATGGCCTTGTGTCGTAAATACTCTCTTTGTTTATGTCCATCCAATCTGCAATCCCTTTAAGAATAGCCTCTTCTTTATCATCTATTGTACCGTTACCTCTGATCGGCACACTTAAAAGCAGGTTCCCATTCTTACTTACTATGTCAACAAGCATATGAATCACCGTCTTTGCCGATTTATATCGATTACCGTTGTAAAAAGATTGTGCGTAATGCCAAGTACCCAAACATGAACATGTTTGCCAGTACTTTTCCTGTATTCTGTCGGGAATACCCCGTTCAATATCCCAAACCATACATTCTTTTTGACTTTCATTCAGAACTTTACCTAAAACAACAGCTTTCTGGGTTCCGTTTTCTTTCAGGCTTTTGTTGTATGTATGCGCAACAATACGGGGGCCTATATTATTTATCGGATAAAAAGGCAAGGTAGTGTCATCAAAATAGATCAAATCCGGATTGTATGTATTGATGGCATCAAGGGTTCTGTTGTAAAATGTATTGCAATACTCATCAGAAGGTTGGGATGCTCCATTACCCCAGGCCCATTGTGAGTGAATCTGATTAATATTAGTGTAGCCTGAACTGGGAGTGTGATTTTGAGCATATAAATCCTGCGGGTCATAACCTTCCCACCAATTTCCGGCGCCATCGGCAAGGGTCAGGTTTCCGTCATATCTCTGAGATCCTTCGTACCATGTCCATGCATGCGAAGCGTGGATACTGATACCAAAAGGCAATCCGTTATTTTTTGCGGCCTTAGACCAGTCTCCCAACAAGTCTCGTTTAGGTCCCATATTTACAGAGTTCCACGGTTGATACTTACTGTCCCATAAATCCATGTTGTCGTGATGATTAGCCAGTGCCACAAAGTACTGTCCTCCGGTCCTTTTGAAAAGAGCAACTAATTTTTCAGGATCCCATTTATCGGCTTTCCAGACGTTAATCACATCTTTGAATCCGAAGACACTCGGATCCCCATACTTCGAAACATGTGTGTTATATTGACCGCTTCCGGGAAAATACATAGCTCGTGCATACCAGTCGCCATCTTCCGGTTCACATTGAGGACCCCAGTGGGCCCAAATACCAAATTTTGCATTCTGAAACCATTCCGGAGCTTCTCCATATTGTTTTAAAGACTCCCACGATCCCTCGTAAATACCCGCTTCCATAGGTTCAATCTCCGTACTTTTTGTATTTTGGGCGTTTACTACCGAAAATACAAATAAAAAAAGGAATAAGCTTTTGATTGTTTTCATACGTATTTCATTTAAAATTTGTATCTAATTTGTTTTTAGTTAAGCCATAGGCTTACAAAGAACGGAAATATATTTGAGAGTGATTAGGCTGTTTTAAAACAAATGCTAATACATTTTGGATAATAATAACTTTATCTGTAAAATCCTGAATACCTGAGTCTTCATCCATAAAATGAGTAAAAACTCAGGTATTATCAATGTTTTTACTACGAATGATTCATTTTACCCTATCATTTGGAGCAATAAACCACAACTTAAAAGTTCAGATTTTTTTATATTTGCATCGAAATATAATCAGGAGGAATCAAATCTAACTTTTTAATCATGAAAAACAACATCATTTTATTTTTTTTAATTACTTTCCAATCTCTGTATATTACAAATTTGTCAGCACAAAATTCATTCAAATGGGGCATGTGGGAAAAATGGGGGGAACAACCGGACGGGATGTATTATAACCCCGTACTACCTGCTGATTTCAGCGATTTAGATTGCATTCGCGTTGGAGAAGATTATTATGCCATCACATCCACTTTTCAATACTCTCCGGGAATGGCTATATTACATTCCAAAGATCTTGTCAACTGGAATATTATAGGTCATGCCGTAGAAGATATACGTCAGATAGGACCTGATATGAATTGGGACAAAATGAATCGCTATGGCAGAGGTATATGGGCAGGTTCGATACGTTACCATGACGAAAAATTCTATGTCCTTTTCGGTACGCCTGAGGAGGGATTCTTTACTACCTGGGCAGAAAAACCGGAAGGACCGTGGGCTCCTTTAACCAATATTCTTCCGGAACCGGGTTGGGATGACTGTTGTGCAATATGGGATGAAAACGGACAGGCATATTTCATCGGAACACATTTCAAAGGAGGTTATCGTACTTATATTTTCAAAATGGCTGCCGATTGCAGCTCAATAGACAGAAACAGTGCCGTGCTTATAAACCAGGGAAACGGACGGGAAGCAAGTAAACTTATTAAAGTAAACGACTGGTATTATCTGATATACAGCGTAGTAGAAAATAATGTCAGATTTATGGTTGGCAAACGTGCGAAAAGCATCTCCGGTCCATGGAGCGAAGAAAAACAATTAATGGCTTACAACCAGGAATCAAATGAACCTAATCAGGGCGGTATTATTGAAGGTCCCGACGGAAATTGGTACTTTTTCACACATCATGGAAGAGGAGATTGGGATGGAAGGTGTGCCAGTCTTTTACCTGTTACCTGGATAAACGAATGGCCAATCATGGGAAAAGTCGGAGAAGATGGATTAGGATATATGGTATGGTCCGGTAAAATGCCTGTAAATAAGGCTTATCAAAAAAAGAAACCATTCTTCGATGATTTCAAATCAAAAAAACTGGATGCTAATTGGGAATGGAATTATTATCCGCGTAACAAGATGTGGTCCCTTACCGATAAAAAGGGATATTTAAGAATGAGGGCCGTAAAGCCTTTGGCAAATAATAATCTGAAGAAAATACCTAATATATTAACACAACGAATATATAGAACACCTCAAAGCGAAGTTACCGTAAAAATGAATCTTCAGGGAATGGAAGACGGACAAATTGCAGGTCTGTGTCATTACGCCAGAACCTCAGCATACATCGGAGTTTCTAATACAAGCGGAAAAATGAATATCATTTTCAATGAGAACGGCAGATCTGAAACTATCGAAATCGGACACACCCGAAACATATGGTTCCGTTCTGTTTGGGGACTCGATGGCATAAGCAGATTCTCCTATAGTACTGATGGAAAAACATTCACCGGATTTGGAACTCCTTACCCATTCACATGGGGAGATTACCGGGGAACAAGAGTCGGAATATTCACTTGTAACGAAAAGAATGAAAACGGTTATATTGATGTTGATTACTTCGAATACAAAAATAGAATAATAACGATGAATTTGAACATTTTATTTCAGAGTAAGTGGCTATCTAAGGCAATAATAGGAATAATATTCTGCTTAACAACTATATATACTTATGCCGGAAATCATCCGGAATATGTCATATTACAGAATGGAGCCCAATTTCAAACAGAACAAGGACTTCTGCGCATAGAATTTGTATCGCCGGAAATTGTAAGGGTACAATATACCAAAGAGATAAACTTTCTGGGAAACGGAACAATTGTGTGTGTTGAACGATCTGTAAAAAGGGTATCATTTCAGACTAAGAAAATTGATAATAATTTGGTATTGTCATCGGATAGTCTGATTGTCCAGATTCATTTAAAAAACTATTCAATCATTTATAAAGACACAAAAACGAATCAAATATTATTATCAGAAAAAAATGATAATCCTCGGGAAGGAGAACGAATCTATACAGAAAACGTAACATATGACAAACAAAGTAAACGAATAGTAAAGACAGCTGACGGTGAGAAGGAAGTTATGGATGAACTTCGTCGGGATACAATCGGATACAGTTGGAAGTTTCGTAATCACTTTCAATGGACAGATAAAGAGGCGATTTATGGCTTAGGTTCGCATATGGAAGATTACCTGAATTTAAGAGGAAAAGAAGTTTTTTTATGCCAGCATAATTTAAAAGCTATGGTTCCGGTTATAAATTCAACAGCCGGATATGGCTTGTTATTTGATGCAGGTTGCGGGATGGTTTATACAGATAAAGGAGAAAATAGCTTTATTGAATTAGAAGCAGCCAAACAAATTGATTATTATTTCATGAAAGGAACCACTATGGATGAAGTAATAAAACAATATCGCATACTTACCGGAGACTCACCAATGATGCCTCGTTATATATTCGGTTACATTCAATCTAAAGAACGATACAAAAGCTCTAAAGAGGTAACTGATGTGGTAACAGAATACCGTAAACGTCAGGTGCCGTTGGATGTTATTGTTCAAGACTGGAATTACTGGCCTCAGGGCTGGGGATATATGAAGATGAACCCTAAGTATTATCCGAATCCGGCAAATTTGGCTGATTCTGTCCATGCTATGAATGCTAAACTGATGATTTCTATCTGGCCTAATCCTACAAACTGCCCGCAAGCTGATGATTTTAAGAAAAGGGGGTTCATGCTCGAACGTTCCATCTATGATGCTTATAATCCATTGGCACGTAGATATTATTGGGAATATGCAGATAATGAGTTCTTTAATAATGGATTTGATGCCTGGTGGTGTGATTGTACAGAGCCACTTGATGCTGATTGGACTAAAATGAGAGAAGACTACGGGTGGGATAACCACCGGGAACGCTGGGAAAACAATCTGGCCTTGTTGAGTGATGTATTAGGAGCCGAGCGCAGCAGTACTTTTTCACTTTATCATTCAAAAGGTATATATGAAAATCAACGGGTTACTTCAGACAATAAACGTGTAGTAAACCTAACCCGCTCCAGTTATGCCGGCCAACAACGCTATGCGACTATTACCTGGAATGGAGACACATATGCATCCTGGAAGTCTTTTGCACAACAGATTCCTTCAGGATTGAATTTTATGGCTACCGGGTGTCCTTATTGGACTGTAGATATAGGAGCTTTTTTTACAAAAAAGGGTAGTCAATGGTTCTGGTGCGGAGATTTTGATCAAGGAGTGAAAGATTTAGGTTATCGTGAGTTTTATACCCGCATGTTCCAATATGCTGCATTCTTACCCGTTTTTCGCAGCCATGGAACAGATACTCCCCGTGAGATATGGAATTTCGGAGAGCCTGGTGAACCATTTTATGATAGCTTACTGAAAATGATTGATTTACGCTATCAATTACTTCCTTACATTTATTCTCTTGCAGGTAAGGTGAGTCAGGATCATTATACAATGAGTCGTTTATTGGCTTTTGATTTTCCGAATGATAAGAATGTGCTCGATACAAAAGATCAATTTATGTTTGGTCCTGCATTTCTTGTATGTCCTGTCACAACACCTATGTATTATGAGAAAGAATCAGTTCCTCTTCATGTAATAGAAAAGAGAAGAAATGTATATTTGCCTGAAGGTACAAATTGGATTGATTTTTGGACAGGTGAGTTCTATAAAGGCGGACAATATATTAATGCTGAGGCATCCATTGATAAAATACCATTATTTGTGCGTCAAGGTTCAATCATACCAATGGGACCGGTTATTCAACATACAGGGGAATTACCCGGAAAGGAAATCAGAATTTCCCTCTACCCCGGGGAAAATGCTAAATTTGTTTTCTATGAAGATGAAGGGGATAATTACAATTACGAACAAGGATTCTTTTCAACAATTGAATTGATTTGGAATGATAAGAATAAAACATTCACCTTCAGTAAAAGGAAAGGAGAATATGACAGTACGGAAAAAGTACGAACAATACATGTTGACTTCCATGATAAAAAGAAAATTGTTACTAAAACTATTCGTTACTCCGGTAATGAAGTAAGTTGCAAGTTTTAATTGTATTACTTATATCAATTATATTAAAATGAAGAAATTAATTTTATTTGTAATAGCTTTTATATCCGTAAGCGCTATTACCGCCCAAAATTTCAATCCGATAATACCGGATAACGTTGCAGACCCATCCGTTTCCAAATTTGGAGACACCTATTATCTTTATGGAACAACAGATATCGACAGTGGTTTATGGAAAATGGGGCCTCCTGTTGTCTGGAAATCAAAAGATTTTGTAAACTGGAGTTTCGAGGGAGTCCTTATTGACAATATCGACTGGAATACCCGCATACATTTTGGAGAAAAAAGCGGATTCTTCCGCTATTGGGCGCCTGGCAGAACAATAGAAAAAGACGGTCTTTATTATTTGTTCCCAACTGTTGTTTATCCGGACGGAAAAAGTGGAGTATTTACTATGGTTTCAGAAAAACCGGAAGGACCTTTCCGTGTTATTTCCGGAGACGGCATTTTATTTAACAATACAAACCCGGATCTAACCCCAACAAAACCAATAGTAGAAGATATTGACGGCGAAATATTCACAGATGATGACGGACAATCTTATTTCTATTGGCGCAGAAGAAAAGCTGCCAAAATATCAGAAGACTTCACAACTCTTGTTGGCCCGGTAGTAGATATCCCGACCAAACGTGAAGGTTATTCCGAAGGACCTGCTTTTTTTAAACGTAATGGTATTTATTATTACTTATACACAATCGGTGGTGACCAAAATTACTGCTACGGATACATGATGAGTAAAGAAGGTCCGTTGTCAGGTTTTTATGCTCCCGAAGGCAAAGATTTTTTCATTTCTTCATCACTCGAAACAGGTGTATGGGGACCAGGACATGGCAACATATTTTATGACGAAAAGTCGGGCAAATATATATTTGTTTATCTGGAATTTGGAGAAGGAAGCACTACCCGGCAGGTTTTTGCCAACGAATTAACTTTCAACGAAGACGGAACGATACGCACTATTATCCCTGATTTTAAAGGAGTCGGTTATTTAGGTGAAAAACAACGAATAGCTGCAAACTTATCGTTGAAAGCCCAGGCTACAGCTTCCAGTATCAAATCACCACATGTCAGCACAAAAAAAGTCGAAACAAATCGCAATTATCCGGATTCCACATCCATGAAAGAAGTATCGCGTACTTTTGATTATAAAGCCGGGAATGCTATTGACGAATCAAATGGTACCCGTTGGGTGGCTTCGAAAGAAGATAAAGAACCATGGATTATGCTGGATTTTGGAAAAAAAACATCTATTTCGAAATGTGAAATGTACTTCGTTTTTCCCGCATCCGGACATGCCTGGATATTGGAAAAATCGGATGACGGGATCAATTGGACTAAAATAGATGAACAACATTCGAAAGCTGTTAAATCACCTCATATCTCTGACAAAAAAGTAAAAGCCCGCTATCTGCGATTAAAAATTACAGACGGAGAACCCGGCTTATGGGAATTTAAAGTCCGGGGTTAACAAATACAGATTTGCATTAATAACTAATTAATATTATATCATGAATTTAAAAACAATAGTTTATTTATTTTGCTCATGCATTTTTATCGGACTTCCATTATCTGCCGCAAACAATAATACGGTTTCGCCCGATAAGAAATTAAATGTCAGCTTACATCATGATGCAAATGGCAAAGGTAAAAGTCCTTATTTTTCGGTAGATTACGACGGAAAACAAATCTTCTCCGATATTAAATTAGGATTGGAAACCGATTTGCAGGATTTTTCAGATAACCTGAAATTCGTATCTGTATCTAAAGCCAAATCTCATAAAGACAACTATGTTATGTTAACAGGCAAACGGAGCCACTGTACAAACGCTGCCAATGAAAGAACATACCACTTTGAAAATGACAAACAACAGGTACTCGAAGTCGTATTGAGGGCATACAATGATGGTATTGCTTTCCGGTATGATATCAAAGCAATTGCAGGTAATGAAAATATAATCAATGAGTCCACAACTTACCCTATTGATGATAATACTAAACGTTGGATGCAGGAATACTCAATTGGTTATGAAGGATTCTATCCTCTGGCTGATAAACAAAAAGGTGGTAAATGGGGATATCCTGCCCTTATCGAGCTTCCTGGTTCAACTTTTGTACTATTTACAGAAGCCAATATGTTACGTGACCATTGCGGTTCGTTTTTAGACAATACTGCAAACAGTAATGAATACCGGGTACAACCGGAAGATAAAAAACTTTCCTTTCAAGGGGAATGGAGTTCTACATGGCGTGTACTCATTATTGGTTCTCTTTCTACAGTTGTAGAGTCGACATTGGTTACAGACTTATCCGATCCTTCTAAAGTAAGTGATACGGAATGGATTAAGCCAGGTCTTGTTTCATGGATATACTGGGCATATAATCGTAGCTCAAGCGATTTTCAGATTGTTAAAGAATACATAGATCTGGCAGCAGAAATGGGCTGGCCATATGATTTGATTGATTGGCAATGGGATGTAATGAGCAATGGTGGCAATGTGGAAGACGCCGTGAAATATACTCTTGATAAAGGAGTTAAACCCATGCTTTGGTACAATTCCAGTACACATTGGAAGCCTGCAGGATCCGGTCCCCTTTATCGTTTAAATAAAAAAGAAGACCGGGAAAAAGAATATGCCTGGCTCAATAAATTAGGTGTTGCCGGTATTAAAATCGATTTCTTTCCCGGCGACAAAGCTTCTTCTATGAATTATTACATCGACTTGCTTGAAGATGCAGCTAAATATAAATTGATGATTAATTTTCATGGTTCTACGATTCCCCGCGGCTGGCAAAGAACTTACCCTCACATGATGACGATGGAGGCTGTTTATGGCGCAGAGTGGTACAATAATAATGAAAAACTGACCACTCGTGCAGCATGCCATAATGCTACCTTACCTTTTACCAGGAATGTTATTGGTCCTATGGATTATACTCCCGGAACATTTTCGGATTCACAAAATCCGCATATTACATCGCACGGACACGAACTGGCTCTTCCTATAATCTTCGAATCGGCTTTACAACATATGCCGGACAGGCCTTCAACTTATTATTCACTGCCATCTCCTGTGAAGAAATTTTTATCGGAATTGCCCACTGCCTGGGACGATACAAAATTATTGTCAGGTTATCCCGGAGAATACATCGTCATTGCCCGTAAAAAGGGGAATGTATGGTATTTAGGAGGAATAAACGGAACTGACCAGGAGAAAACACTTTCTTTTAACCTGAAAGAACTTTCATCATTAGGGAAAAATATCACAATCATAAAGGATGGTGCTAACGACAAAGATTTTGATATTGAAGAAAACATTAAAATAACCGGAAATAACCGAAAAATGGACATTAACTGCCTTCCACGTGGAGGTTTTGTTGCACTAATAAAATAAATCAGTTATAGTAAATTAGCCAAAACTATCGAAGGGGGTATGTCAAATGTCCGACACGCCCTCTTCGTTTTTTTCTCTGTATTGACTAGGTGTCATGTGGAACTCTTCTTTAAAGTACGAATTGAAATATTTTAAAGTATTAAAGCCCACCATGTAAGATATCTCGTTTACATTATACTGACTATTGGTTAATAACTGTGCTGCTCTTTTTAAACGAACAGACCGGATAAACTGGAGTGGAGTTAAATCGACTATAGATTGTAACTTTCTGTTTAAATGGGCTTTACTCAATCCTACGTCTTTACTCAAATCTTCAGTTGAATACTCTGAATTATCGATATTTTCTTCAACAAAACTCAAGGCTTTTCTAACCAGTTCCTCATCAAGGGAAGTGGTAGTTATATTACTGGGAGTAATTTCGATAGTCTTATGAAATAATTTTTTTCTGCTTTCCTGTTGTTCTATTAACTTTTTTATCCGCACACATAATAATTCATAACTGAACGGTTTTGAAATATAAGAATCTGCACCAGCCTCATAACTATCCATTTTAGATTCGTCAGAAGTTCTGGCGGTTAGCAGAATAAAAGGGATATGAGATGTCTGTATATTATTTTTAACCCGTTGGCACAATTCGATCCCATTCATTTTAGGCATCATCAAGTCGGAAATTATCAAATCCGGGAATTCCGACAATACCAATTCTTCGGCTTGTTCACCATCAGCAGCTTCAATTACATAATAACTTTCACTGAGCTGCTCAGTTAAGAAATGGCGGAATTCTTCGTTGTCTTCAACAACCAGAATAGTTCTTCTACCATCTTCATTTTTCGTGTCTGGTGTAATATCAGTTATTATATCTTTTTCTTCTTCCGGCTGTTTGCTTTCATTATTTTTGGGCAGGTCGACCGGTATATAAATTGTAAAAGTACTGCCGACATTTATCTGACTGCTCACTGTAATTTCTCCGTTATGCAATTTGATGTATTCTTTAGCCAGATGTAGACCGATCCCGCTTCCGGACAGTGTATTACCATCCTTTATCTGATAGAATCGTTCAAAGATATAGGGCAGGTCTTTTTCTTCAATGCCACATCCGGTATCACTCACCTCTATCCTGACATATACTTTGTCATTTCGGACAGTTTGATCTACTTTAAGTTGTATACAGCCATCTTTCGGTGTGAATTTGAATGCATTAGAGAGCAGATTATTGATAATCTTATACATCTTGTCCTGGTCGTAATTAATCAGGAGATAATCAACTGTAGTTTCTATACCAAAATCAATGTTTTTAGTTATAGCAAGCTCATTGAAGTGTATAAATATATCTTTTGTGAATTGTATAATATCCCCTGTTTTAAATGTGGTTTTCTCTCCTTTCATTTCCAGTTTTCTGAAGTCAAGAAGCTGATTGACCAAGTTAAGCAGTCCATATGCATTTTGATAGATGGAGTCCAGTTTCTTCTTCAGTGTCAAATCGCCCTGTTGTTTTATTAAAGTTTCAAGCGGTGTTAATATCAACGTTAAAGGTGTACGGAATTCATGGCTTATGTTTGTGAAAAAGCGGAATTTCATCTGATCTAACTCTTCTTTTTGTTTTTGCTCATATGCCTCTCTTTCATTGAGTGCTTTCTTTTGCATTCTCCATTGATATAATTTTAATATATAGAAAATGATAGCCATCATCAATACAACATACATAATTATAGCATAAGAAGTAGCCCAGAAAGGAGGAGTAATCACAATAGCAATTTCGGAAGGCGTGTCTCCCCATATTTTATCATTATTGGCCGTATATACCACGAAGTTGTATTTTCCAGGAGGAAGACCGGTATAGGTTATCCTGCCCAATCCATTTCCTGGAATCTCATTCCAGTTTCCATCAAAATTAACGAGTTTGTATTTATAGTATGTTTTTGCCGGATTAACATAATTCATACCTGAAAACTCAAACGTAATAAAATTCTGATTGTATTTAAGGGTTATTTGCTTAGTTTTACTTATGGCTTCTTTCAAAATTACTCTTCCGCCATACTCTCCTCCCTCCTTTACAAGAGAATTGAACAGCCTGAGACCTGTGAATACAGGTTTATTGTTACTATCATTGTAGATGATTTTGTTGGGATCGAAATAATTAAAACCATGGGCGCCTCCAAAATATAATGTACCATCTTTAGTCTTAAGCGCCGAATGATCATAAAATTTCCCTGATTGCAGTCCGTCTGAAATTCCGAAGTTTACAATCGAAAAAGAATTGACACCATCTGTCCGGAGCGATGTGATCTTGCAAATTCCATTCAATGTTGAAGCCCATATCACCCCATTTTCGTCTTCAAGCATGGATGCCACTTCATTGTTCGGTAATCCTTCTTCTGTGGTGAGTTTATATAATTTCTGTTTTGCTTCGTCCCAAACCCTTATTCCATCTTCAGTAGCAAACCATTCAAGTCCCCGGCTATCTTTCAATATTCCAAAATATTTAGTATCCTGCTCAAACTTCAGATTATTCGTTCCGGGTACCCATAAACTGTCCCGTTTCGTGTTGTAATAATATATGCCTTTATCGCCTACAGCTGCAAATGTTTCATCATCGATAGGATATAGATAATAGATTAGAGTATAGCTTTTTACTTCCGGGTATTTATCGGCTAACATACTCACTATTTTCCCTGTAACCGGATCGAATTGTCCTACACCACCCGTCACACTAACCCAAAAACGTCCGTATATATCTTCATAAATGCATCTTGAAACATTTTGGTTCGGATCTTTTTCCAGATTAACAGACGACCTGATATATTGCCTGATTTTATTTCCTTCAATACAAAAAAATCCATTCAGGTAAGTCCCTACCCATATCCTACCCCGACGATCCTTGTTAATGGAGAGGCACAATTCGTTTATTTGTTCTTTAAACAATCGTTCAACTTTCTTTGTTTCCGGATAAAAACGATATAAACCATGTCCGTTCCCAATTAAGACAGTACCGCTTTCTTCTTCCAGTAAACAGCGTATGGTTTCATTGGTAATTTGCGTACCGGTATTGATTGTTTGGATTAGCCGGAACTTTTGCATGCTGGGGTGATGGTAGCATAATCCCTGGAAAAGCGTACCTATCCATATGCCATTATTCGGATCTATAAAAAGCGTGAATATGTCATTGTCCAGCACACCTCCATTGATGAGGCTCATGCCATGTATATCACTGACATTAAAAGTCTTTCCATCAATATATCTTAACCCTGATTTTGATGTTCCCACCCAGATATTTCCGTCCTTATCCATATCCATGCAAGTAAAAAAATTGGATATGCCTTTGATAACAGCAACTTCTTTCCAATCCCTATTGATCCTATGGTGAAAATAAACGCCATTGTTATACATCAGCCAGATGTTTCCCGCAGAGTCGGGATGAATATAAATTCTATCGGTAAAATCGTTTATGATTCCCAGGAAACAAGTTTCCTGAGAAATGAACTCGCGAGACGTATAGTCCCAACAACGTATCAAACCACTGCTATATACAATCCAACAAAGGTTTTTGTACTGGGCCAGTTCCAAGGGTATCCCATATAATTTGGTAAAATCACTGCCACCGTCTTCTATCGTAATAAGTTCTTCACGGGCTATGTCGTAAAAAGAAAACGTATTGTCTTCTGTTAAAAACCAGTAATTTTTAGAGTTATCAATAAAAAGATTTTTTAATCGTTTGGTAATTCCATATGTGGCTAACTCTTCCGACAGATTATAATCGAATTGATTCGTATTCAGGTTTAGCAGCAGCAGATATCCCAGTTCTTTCATCCAGATTCTTCCCTGATTGTCATAGTATTCCTTGGTAGGACGGGTATAATCCCATACATATTTCAGTTTTTTATTGTGATGGAAATATTCAAAAGTAGCCCCATTGTAAATGTTCATTATGGAAGCAGTTCTAACAGCGATACGCCCGTCAGGAGTCATGCTCAGACCACGTATCTGATTATCTGATAGTCCGTCGACAACATCAATAAGACGGAACTTATATTGATTCACAGCAAAACTGTTTACAGTAAAAAGAAGGACTAAGATGGAAAGCAGGATTCTCATTTTAAATATCATTATAATGTAAACATCCATTCAGGCTCATCATTGATTAGTTATACTGTACAAAGAAAGTAAAAATTATGACAAATTCATAGTACTCATTGCTTCATAGAATGGGACAATTTGGATCATTTCTGCAACTAATATGGCTGCAACAATTCTTCATATACATGTGGGGGATTCATTTTCAGCTCTTTCCATCAACTTCACGGCAAACATCACTTCCGGGAAAAGAGACAGAGGCGGTATAAAAATATCCTGAATCTATTAGCCTGGGATAATACTTATCACACCGGCCTGCAATTCATTTGTCTAACTATTTAGTCATTTGAAACAAGTGGCAACACATAGATTGTTTATTCATTAACCTGATAATCAAACCAATCATAATAGGCTTTTGTCTGACTTTGTTTTCCATTGGAAGTGGCATACAATCCTATCATTATTCCGGTGAAACCTCCGGCGACTTCCGTACTCAGGTAACGGGTATCCAGGCGACCCAACTCTATATATTGCTGGCTTTTAGCATCTGCAGCATAGAAAATATATTGTAAAGGAGTACCTTTTATCCTGAATAAAAACTGATTACCGGAAACATCCTGTTCGGCTGCGATATATGAAAGAGAACCAACCTGTACACGTAATTGAACTTTGGTTTGTCCGTTTGATTTTTTCAACAACAAGTCATAATGATGTGTATTATTCTGAATCAAAGTAATACCTGCCTCTTCATTTTCCCCGGAAGGTTGGAAATCCAACCATGTTGTTGCAGTAAAATCATGTTCTGTTTGTCTACGGGCGATAAATGAAATTGATTCTGTTTCGTTTAAAGTAAAAGGGGATGCAGTAATCCGCAACCACCCTTTCTTTTCGGTTAACGAATAATTTTCACGAATCGGATTCCTTAAGTACTGCCATTCGAAACCAAGTTTATCCTCATTAAAACCGGTGCGAACAGGCACCTTTGCAAACGGATGAAGAGGTAAAGTCGGAAGTTCCATATTCAAAGATACGGTTCCGTTTCCGTTCACCTGAGGCCATCCGCCTTTGGGCCAATCGACCGGAGCGAGGAAGGTTTCTCGTCCGAGAATATGGTAGTATGAATAGGGTTGTGTAACACGGAATCCCAAAAAGACCATCCACCACGAACCATCTTTGGCTTGCACAAGATCGGCATGACCGGTACCTTGTATCGGGTTCCCCTGTCCTATCCGGTTGGCATGTGTCAATATCGGGTTTAACGGACATGATTCATAAGGGCCATAAATATTTTTACTTCTTCCTATGGTGGCGCTATGCATATATTCAGTCCCCCCCTCACCTAACAATAAATAATAAAATCCGTCTTTTTTATAAATATGAGGCGCTTCGGGAAACCGTCCTCCGATACCACCCCAAACGAGTTGCTCAGGGCCCGTCACTTTCCCGGTTTTAATATCTATCGGAGTAACCCGGATTCCTTCATTTCCCTGTGTTACAAAATATGTTTTCCCATCTTCATCCCAGAAGATATCGGGGTCGATACTATTTATAGCCACCCACACTGGTTCGCTCCAGGTACCGGCAGGGTCTTTTGCCGTACAATAAAAATTACCTCCTCCCGATACATTCGTGCAAATCACATAAAATAAGCCATCATGATAACGCAAAGATGGAGCAAACAATCCTCCGGAAGCAGGCGCTTTTTGCAGGGGAAGTTGCGAATCGCGGGTCAGGCAATGCCCTATTTGTTCCCAGTTAATCAAATCCTTGCTATGATAAATGGGCAAGCCCGGAAAATATTCAAACGAAGAAGTTACAAGATAAAAATCGTCGCCCACCCGGCAAACACTCGGGTCGGGATTAAAACCTGGTATAACAGGATTTTTATACCCATTTTGCGCAAACACACCAGCATTTGAATACGAAATTGCTGTTAAGCAAACAAACGCAATGATACAATTTAATAATTTCATTTGAAAAATATGTTTTTAATAAAAAGCCTTGCAGATTGCAGTTGAACCCACAAGGCTTTTCAAGACAAGTTGAATACAATCTTTTACCTTAAAATATTGTTAATAGTTCAAATTACCTGGTGATATCTATGATTCTGAAATTGTCAAAATAAATATCAACCATTTCCGATAAGTGTGCCGGATCACCTTTGGTACAAATCCACAAATCTTTATCGCCTGATGCTGCAAATGCGCTATAACTTGTTGCGGTGGTAAATGCCGACAGTGAGAATTCGCAGGTAATCCACTTGCCAGTGACAGAAGAGCCAGTATTCATATCCACAGGAACATAATTTTCCAGCCAGCGGTTTTCATTCGTTAATCTCATATTGAAAAACGCCGGTGCTACAGGCTGAGCCATATAACATTCGAAACGAACACGCAAATTGCCTACAGGAGTGTCATCCGGTATAACCGATGAAGAAGGAAATGCACAACTACTTACCATATTGCCCCACCACCATGGGTCAGTTTGTGGTCCGAATATACGGTAACACACACCGGAAGAAATATATGGAGGCTTGGAACCATCCGCAGTGACCGATTCTGTGTGGTCTCCCCAGCTATACCAGCCGATACCGTTAAAATTGAGCATCACATTTCCAATCGGATAGAATACTTTTGTTGAACTTGAATTTCCACCGGTAGCTGTGATGGTTATCACGCCACTCTTTGTCGGAGCCTGAGGCAGTCTGAAATAAATGGTGTCATTACTTGCAGAAATGACAAGCTCTTCTGCCGGGATATCAAATTCACCATTGATGTTCAGATTGGTTACGTCTACATAATAATCTCCTACAATGTAAGCCAGGTCACCAATAACAGGCATATCGCTACTGATTTTTTTGATAGTCGGAGGCGGTAAATTCATAAAGAATTCAATACTTGTACTGTCGGTATAGCAATACACGGCCAGTCGTCCATCTTCAATTCCTGCAGGTATGTTGAATAGAATACTTTTATAATCTTCGCTAACAGCATACTCAGCTACATCTACGTTCATTCCGGTTCCTCCTTCAAAAACGACCTTTTGTATTTCATAGAAATTATCTCCATATACAACCATTTTTGCTCCCGCTGTGGCCGGATATTTATATGCCAAACGGTTAACTAAAGGAGCCGGAGAATAGATATGAAAAGCATAGGTTGCTATTCCATGGCTGGTCTCAATACGGATTTCATCCGGAAGGTCGGGATTAGTCCCTTTTAACTTAATGTCATTAGGCACGCTAACTATAATATTCGTGGAAGTACCGTAATTAGCATTGAAACTAACCTCCTGGTTGTTGATGAATATTTTCTGTATCCCCGAAAGATTCTTCCCGATAATTGCAAGCATTTGTCCCGGAAAAGCATTTGTAAATGTGCTGTCGGCTTTTGCCGGATTGGTCAATCTAACATAATGTATTTCGGGTTGACCTCCATCATCATCATCATCATCGTCGTCTTTACAAGAAGAAAAAGCAGAAATTCCAGCAATGGTTAGCAACAATAAGATATATCGATTGAATAATTTAATTGTTTTCATATTATAGAGATTTTATTCATTAAAATTATAAGGTTGCGGATCTTCCTTAAGCCGTGGATTCTGTATCAAATCATTTTCCGGATACGGAAAGAAAATATTGTCTTTTGTAATTACTACCGCATTAGACGGTTCTTGAAGCGGTGTTTCAAAAATGAGATTTCCATCTGTATCTTTTGTAATCGAATTGGTAGTCCACCCGCGTTGCTGGCTGTTGAAATAAAGCAACATCTTTTCCGGCTTGTAGCAATACCAGGAAACCATATCATACCAATTGCAATACTCCATAGCAAATTCGATACGGCGTTCCTTAATAAGATCGTCAAGGGTGATTGATGACTTCCTTGCAATTTTAGCCCTGTCCCTGACCTTATTGAAATATTCCAAACCATCTCCTTCTGTCAATGAAGTGCTATTTCCCAAACAAGCTTCCGCATAAGTGAGATATACATCTGCCAGACGCAAAATATAAGTATTCAAAGGAGAATTCATTGATTGTACTTTGCCATCGTTTTCATCGTCCGGCCCGCCGACAACACCTTTTTTAATTGGCGCTGATGTTCCTGTATAAGTATAACCGCCTTTGGCAATATTAATATACGAATATTTAGAGCCCTGGGTAAAATAAGTGGCATTTCTTCTCAACGAGTCGGCCGGTTCATATAATTCCAGCATATCAATGGTTGCATTTAATCCTCCACCCCAGACGTTGATCCCTCCGGTTACTTCCGGAGAAAATGCAAGGTCGGCAAGAAGGGTATTACACACAAACCAGTCTCCAAGAGGAACCCATTGCATAGCAATTAAGGATTCAGGATTATTATTGTGTTTATATTTAAACAAATCTTCATAATTGTCATATAAGTTAATGCCACTGTTCATGCAAACATCCCCTGCCAATTCGCGTGCTTTGGTCAAATCCGACTCATCGCGTGTACCACCTTTCTTCCAACCGGAACGAGCCAGGTATACTTTAGCCAACATTCCTTTTGCACCCCAGGAAGTTGCACGTCCTTTATCCCATGTATCAGGCAGGTTATTCATCGCATAAGTGAGATCGTTGATAATGAATTGAAATACATCTTCTTCACGGTTGCGCGGCTGTAAGGGATTTCTTACAACTGTCAGGTTATCTTCTATCAAAATAACCGACCCCCACACCCGTAACATATAGAAATAAGCAATACCTCTCATCAGCCGGGATTCAGCTATTGCCTGATTCTTTTGAATACCGGTAACATTTGTCGCTTTTGTATTCACAGCATCAATAGTTGCATTAGCCAATGTAACTACCGAGTAAAAAGATTCCCACGTTTTGGAAAGCCCTTCATCCAGCGATGTTACGGTAAATAAGGTATAAGATGGATTCATCCATGGATTATAGCCATCGTTTGCACGGAGACTTCCGACAGCGACTGCCGGACGTTCGTTGTAACTAAACCAGGCACGATTGTATAATGGTGCTGTAGCTGCTTTCAGCGCTTCAGGAGAAGTATAGAATGTAGCGTCAACATATGTACCTTCCGGTTCTCTTACAAGAAAATCATCTCCGCAAGAAGCCATCGCGGAAAGCAGGAGAACTGATATAATGATTTGAATTATTTTGTTCATGATTTTATCTGTTTTTACAATATTAGAATGTAAGATTTAAACCGAATGTATAGATTCTCTGGGAAGGATAACGGGCATAATCGATTCCCCGGGTAGTCACATTTTGGTGATAAGCTCCGATTTCAGGATCATATCCTGTATATTTTGTAAAAGTATACAAGTTTTGAACATTTGCATACACCCTTATTGTCTCAATCTGGAATTTTGATAATAAGTTTTTAGGTAATGTATATCCTAAAGAAACATTCTTGATGCGAAGGTAAGAGCCGTCTTCAACGAACCGGTCACTCATACGGCTGTTATCATTTGCATCAACTACTGTTATGCGTTGTACTTTAGCTCCAGGATTAGCAACCCTTACATTTGAAATATCCTGATCAGAACCATTCGGATCTATCTTTTCAATAACAGCTAATTGGGTAGTTTCCTTCAATAACCCGCTATTTTTCATCGGGTTTGTGAAATCTTTACGCAATTGATTGTATATTTTATTGCCAAATACTCCATTCAGGAATATATTAAAATCAAATCCTTTATATGAAAGAAAATTATTAAAGCCGAATACAAACTTGGGTTCCGGATTTCCAATGAAATCACGGTCTTCTTCATCAATTTTTCCATCTCCGTTTTTATCCTCAAAAATAAAATCTCCGACCCAAACGCCATTCACATCAATTGTTTTATCCTTGGGAATAGCAATCTGAACTTTATTTCCATTTTCATCCAGAATAAAATTCCCCTGATTGTCTTTCTTGTAAAAATCACTTTCGTCTTTGAACATACCAATCACTTTATAGCCGTAAAACTGTCCGATTGGCTTACCTACTTGTGTATAGGTGAATGTTTCCGCCCCAATTTCTCCCAGGACATTGGAAGTTTCCGTATACAGGCCGGTTACTTTATTCCTGTTGAATGAAAATGTAAGCCCGGTTTCCCAGAAAAATCCTTTGGTATTAATGTTAATAGTATTCAGTGTAAATTCCATTCCCTTATTAACCATGGTAGGATCATTTACCCACGGAGCGGAAATTAATCCGCTGATATAACCGGGAAGCTCTGCTCGCATCAGCAGGTTATCTATGTTTTTGATATATCCGTCGACAATAAATTCAAGGCGACTGTTGAACATATTTAAGTCTATCCCTATATTATAAGAATCTGTTTTTTCCCATTGTAAATCGGGATTAGGATAGTTTCCCGGATAAAATCCCGTACCCCAGATGGAAGCTGCTGTAGCCATTGTAACTTCATAAGCATTAGAACCTGCCCATTGATTACCGACTTTTCCCCAACCTAATCTTAATTTCAGATTGTCTATTGTCTTCACATCTTCCATGAATTGTTCTTTATTGATTCTCCATGCTAAAGCGAATGACGGGAATGTGCCCCATTTGTTATTAGAACCAAAAGTAGAAGAACCGTCTCTACGAAGTGTGGTTGTTAACAAATAGCGGTCATTGAAGGCATAATTTAATCTTCCGTAGAATGATTCGAGAGCGGAAGATCCTCTTGAACTCCCATTCTTAGCTGTTTTAGAATCACCCGCATCTAATTCATGAACAGAGTTTAGAAAATAATTGGAACGGCTTCCTGTTAAATATTCCCAGTGATTTTCCAAAGCTTCAAATCCAACCATTAAAGAAAAATTATGAAGTTCTTTGAATTTGTTTGAATAAGTCGCATACGTTTTGAAACTGGTGGAAGCGCTGTTATTGGCGGATCTTGATCCCGAAGTTGGTTGAATATATTTCCCATAATCATAGGAAGGAGTAAATTGGTAGCTGTTATTATAATTAAAATTACCGTACCCTTCCACTCTGAACACCAGTCCTTTAAAGGGGGTAATATCTGCAAAAACATTAGCGCTAAGCTGTGTTCCTTTCTGGTAATTTTCCCGCATGAGGGCTTCCGCCAAAGGATTCGCAAAATAAGTACCATACATATTTTCCTCTTGTGATCCCCAGCTTCCATCCGGATTTCTGGCCGGCACTTCGGGTAGTTGCTTAATGGCCAAAGAAACTATATCTCCATTATCAATTGTATTCTCTTGTTTGGTACGAGCTCCGTATGAACTGACTCCCATAGAAAACCAGTTTGTAACCTTTGTGTCAAGATTTATCCTCATAGAATAACGGTCAAAACCAGAACCGGTTGCTATACCGTCCTGACTGAATACACCTCCGGTAACAGCATATCTGCCTGCCTCTGTACCTCCTGAAACTGTTAATTGTTGATTATACATGGGGGCTAAACGGAATATTTCGTCCTGCCAGTCAGTTCCTTCTCCCAAAAGACCGGGATCTGCAAATTCTTCCCTGGCACCAAAACCAATAACATCCGCCCGTAAATTTTGATATACAGCATATTCGCTTAGGTTCAGCACATCAAGTTTTTTCGGTAATTGTTGAATACCCCAATATCCATCGTATGTGACTTTGGTCTTACCCATCTGTCCTCGTTTGGTGGTAATCATAACAACACCATTTGATGCTCTTGTTCCATAAATAGCTGTCGCTGACGCATCCTTTAAAATATCCACAGATGCAATATCAGAGGGGTCTATTGAAGACAAAACACTGATATTCTTATCAGTTTTTCCTTCAATCGCAATTCCGTCGATAACATACAATGGTTCATTTCCATTTAATGAATTTGTACCACGTATGCTCACTGAAATTCCGCCGCCCGGAACACCGGAGTTCTGGGTTACGGCCACCCCGGCCAGACGCCCTTGTAGCGCCTGTTCTATGGTAGTATTCACAGATTTACTGATGTCTTCTGCTGTTATAGAACCTACGGCACCTGTAATGTCACTTCTTTTCATTACTCCATAACCGACCACAACCACTTCACTCAACATTTTTTCATCTTCTTCCAGAGAAACATCCAGGATCGGTTTATTCACTTGTATTTCCTGCGTATTATAGCTGATGTAAGAAAATACCAGTGTTTTTCCTTTCTCTACATCAATTGTGTAATTTCCACTTCCATCAGTTATCACACCTTGAGATGTGCCTTTCACAGCCACAGATACGCCAATTAATGGTATCCCGGATGACCTGTCAGTAACAATCCCGGATACATTTTGAACACCGGAATTCTGTGCAGTTACAGGCAACACAATAAACAAAAAGATAATCACATATTTCCATCGCCTTATAAAGGAGAAAAAATCTTTTGTAAATAATTCGCTGTTTTTCATAATAATTTTTTATAAAAATACTAATTGATCTAACTTAGAATATTTTTATCATTCATTGGTTCACAACGCAGATTTTTTTCCCGTCAATGATATAAATGCCGTTTTGAAGTCCGTTTGCAGCGTTTGCTTTTTCAACCTGACTGCGGATTTTGATTCCCATAATAGTGTAAACATCTGTCAATCCGGAATCTTCATTGATTTTATTAGTAATAGTTCCTGTATCATCACCCTTTTTCAATAAATATATCTCTTCAAAATGAACAACAGGGAATGGTTCCGTTAAAGCGGATTGCCAATTACTGCTTTGGAATTTAACGCTTACAACTGGTCCGGTAAAATTGACCTGGGCTGATAAACTTCCCTTTGGTATACTGTTATAAGACGGAGATCCGGCCCCCTCATAAGTTACAACCATCTCGAGGTGATCAAAGGCAATAGCTTCGCTAAGCCCAACTACGGCTCCCAAATATGTATCGTTACTTTTTACTGGATCGAAAGTCCAACCAACACCTTCATAATTATTCTTCAGAGTAATTGTGCCTTCGGTGGCATCGATGAGTGATTGTCCCCAATCGGCAATCGCATTGCTCAATGACAAGGGTTCTTTTGTTGTAGTAATCGGGGCAGTCAATACTACTGAAGCAATGGATAAAAATGGATAAGGAGGTTCCGTAGGGAATGCGCCATCCCATCTGCTGCTTTGAAATTGAATGCTTTCGACGTCATTGGTAAAACTGATGATCGATGATGTAGACCCGACAGATATCGGGGTGTAAACCGCATTCTCCTGTCCTGCATACTTGATTTTAATTTCAAGAAATGAATGGGATACTGTTTCTTTAAACGTGACTTTTAAACCGGTATATTCGGCTTTGCTTATCGGAGTAGCAAATATCCAACCTACAGGTTCGTAATTACCTATCAGGGTGATAATGCCTTCAGTAGAATTAATAGTTGAAAGCGACCATTCCGCCACTGCATCGTTCAGTGATAAACTCAAGTCTTCAGCCTTTGAGAATTGCAGGCTAATGAATGTTAATGCGAGACAAAGTAATAAATGTTTCATGATTCTTAAATTAAAGTTATTTGACAAAAAATTATATTCTATACCACAGAAATTCTTAGTCAGTTCCTCTGGATTCGAGAACAAAAATAACGTGTTATCCTTTTTATACGGTGATTAAATGTTGCATACATGGTGCGTAAATGTTAAGTATCAAAAAAGGCCCATCTATGAAACATTTACACCCCTTCCTTATTTAATATCAGCCTGTTCGATGCAACATTTCATCAAAAGTTTTAAGAAAATAGTATATACCTTTGTTCTATAAATTATTATTAAGCCATGAAAATTAAAAGCAAAAACATGATTCCTACAGCTGCTTTGGTAGCATTTCTGCTTGCCGGCTGTAGTAACACGCCATGTAAAAAGGTTGAAGATGGCGCTATTATTACATTAAATACCGAAAAGGCCCATTCGGCAAAAAAGATTAAACTACAGGTTGTCAATGATGACATCATTCATATATCGGCAACTCCGGACAACCAGTTTTCCGACAAAAAAAGCTTAGTGGCAACCTATGGCAAAACACAGACAGCCGGTTGGAATATAGAAGAACAGGATAATAACGTCATTTTAAAAACTGCCACAACGGTAGTGAGTGTTTCTCTGAATACCGGAGAAATTTCATTTTCAGACATCGACGGAAATCTTTTACTTTCCGAGAATAAAGGTGGCGGAAAATCTTTTTCCGGTATCGAAGTAGAAGGGAAAAAGGCATATACGATGACGCAGGTTTTCGAGTCGCCTTCCGATGAAGCGTTTTATGGCTTGGGGCAACATCAGGCCGATGAATTTAACTACAAAGGGAGAAATGAAGAATTATTCCAGTATAATACAAAGGTGTCTGTCCCTTTTATTTTATCAACTAAAAACTACGGAATATTGTGGGATAATTATTCCTTTAGCAGATTTGGCGACCCACGTCCGTATGCCAACATAGACCAATTCAAACTGTATGACGAAAATGGTAAAGAAGGTGGACTAACAGCAACCTATATGATTAATAGTGATACAAATAATATATTTGTAAAGAGAAATGAATCACAAATTGACTATGAAAACCTTGAGACAATTAAAAAATTTCCACAGGATTTCCCGTTCAATAATTCACGAATCACCTGGGAAGGCGAGATAGAGGCTAATGAAACAGGACAATATCATTTCATTCTGTATTATGCAGGATATACCGCTGTGTCGGTAGACGATAAAGTGATTGTTCCTGAAAGATGGCGTACCGCATGGAATCCGAATAGTTATAAATACACACTGGATATGAAAGCCAATGAACGACATAAAATTAAGCTCGATTGGAAGCCGGATGGCGGCGTATCGTATATCGGATTGAAAGCCCTTAGCCCGAGAACTCCTGAAGAACAAAATAAACTTTCATTATGGTCTGAAATGGGCGACCAGATAGACTATTACTTCATCCGGGGCAATAATATGGATGATGTAATCAAAGGATACCGCACGGTTACTGGCAAATCGCAGGTAATGCCCAAATGGGCGATGGGATTCTGGCAAAGCCGTGAACGCTATAAAACACAGGATGAACTATTGACAGCACTCAAAGAATATCGCAAAAGGAATATTCCTATCGATAATATTGTTCAGGATTGGTCGTATTGGCCGGTAGATGCATGGGGAAGCCATGATTTCGACCCGGCACGTTTTCCAGACCCTAAAGGAATGATAGACAGCATACATGCAATGGATGCCCGTATCATGATTTCGGTCTGGCCTAAATTTTATCATACGACAGACAATTATAAAGCATTCGACGAAAAAGGATGGATGTTTAACCTTGCAGTGAAAGACAGCATCCGCGACTGGATAGACAATGGATATATAGCCGGTTTTTATGATGCTTACAGCGATGGCGCCCGGAAATTATTCTGGGGTCAGATAAACAACAAATTGTATTCCAAAGACATTGATGCCTGGTGGATGGATGCTTCCGAACCGGATATATTATCAAACGCCAGCATGCAGTACCGCAAAAAGTTAATGACTCCTACAGCATTAGGATCATCGACAGAGTATTTCAATACATACGCTTTAGTCAATGCGATGGCTATTTACGAGGGGCAACGTTCGGTAAATCCGGATAATCGTGTTTTCCTGCTTACCCGTTCGGGATTTGCCGGATTACAACGTTATTCTACGGCTACCTGGAGCGGCGATATAGGAACACGATGGGAAGATATGAAAGCGCAAATATCTGCCGGATTGAATTTTGCCATGTCGGGCATTCCGTACTGGACAATGGATATCGGCGGATTCTGTGTTGAAAAACGATACGAACAGGCGCAACAAGAATTTAACCGTACAGGAAAAGAAAACGCAGACCTCAAAGAGTGGCGTGAATTGAATACCCGCTGGTTCCAATTCGGGGCATTCTGTCCTTTGTTCCGCAGCCACGGACAATATCCATACCGCGAAATCTACAATATCGCTCCGGAAAACCATCCTGCATATAACAGTATGGTCTATTACACAAAACTTCGTTACCGGATGATGCCATATATATACTCGCTGGCTGGCATGACTTATTTTAATGATTACACCATTATGCGGGCGTTGGTCATGGATTTCGCTTCCGATCCAAAGACGCATCATATCGGCGACCAGTATATGTTCGGTCCGGCAATGATGGTATGCCCGGTTTATTCTTATAAAACAGCATCGAGAGACGTGTACTTTCCGTCTAATACCAATTGGTATAATTATGAAACAGGAGAATACCTGACGGGAGGAAAGATAGTGAACGTATCAGCTCCTTATGAACGAATTCCTTTGTTTGTAAAAGAAGGTTCTATCGTATTAATGGGAAAAGATATACAATCGACTAAAGAAACACAAAACGATTTGGTGGTGAAAGTATACACCGGTAAAGATGCAGAATTTACGCTTTATGAAGATGAAGGTGTAAATTACAACTACGAAAAAGGTGCTTATTCCACTATTCAATGCAGCTATGACGAGACTTCAAAAAAACTTACCTTCGGAGCAATAAGAGGAGAATATCCTGGTATGACTAAAGAAAGAGTATTTAACATAGAATGGATTACAAAAGGGCAGAAAAATATTATTTCAAAAGTACAATATACAGGTAATGAAGTAACTGTCGTTATGGGTAAATAATAAAGTACCGTTATCATGAAAAAACATTTGTATTTAATCGTTAGTATCGGCATAATCTTCCTCTCTTGTTCAGTCCGGGAGAAAACACGGAACGTTGTGGATTTCACGGAAGATTGGAAGTTCTATCTGGGCGATGATCCGGCAGCATCGGTTGCTGATTTTGATGATAAAGATTGGCGAACGCTGAATCTTCCTCACGATTGGAGTATTGAGACGGATTTTAGTGAAAAAAATCCGGCAACACCCGGTGGAGGCGCGCTTCCCGGGGGAATAGGTTGGTACCGGAAAGAGTTTACCCCCGACAAATCATCCGAAGGTAAAAATACCTATATCGATTTCGATGGAATATATTGGAATAGCAAAGTATGGATAAACGGGCAATTGTTGGGCGAGCGGCCTAACGGATATATTTCGTTTCGTTATGACCTTACGCCATACATGAAATCCGGCGAAAAGAATGTTATTGCTGTTCGTGTAGATAACTCAGAGCAACCCAACTCCCGCTGGTATTCGGGTTCCGGTATTTACCGCAACGTGTGGCTGACTATTGCTAATCCTTTACATGTGGCGCACTGGGGTACTTTTGTCACGACTCCTGCCGTAACGAAAGAAAATGCAACAATTAACATTATTACCAATGTAGAAAATACATCGGCAGCACAACAGGATGCCAGATTATTATCCATATTGGTTGACGCTTCGGGAAAGGAAGTCGCTAAAACCGATAGCCGGATTGAAATTGCCGCCAATGGAAATGTGGAAGCAGAACACACATTGAAAGTTGATAATCCCAGTTTATGGTCTATCGAACAGCCGACTATGTATAAAGTAATAACGCGGATTGAGCAAAATGGCAAAACGATCGACGAATATGAGACTCCTGTGGGTATCCGGTATTTTTCATTCGACAAGGATAAAGGATTTTTCCTCAACGGGGAATCCGTGAAAATAAAGGGAGTCTGTAACCATCATGATTTAGGTTGTTTGGGAGCGGCTGTAAACGTTCGCGCAATAGAACGCCAATTAGAAATACTAAAAGAGATGGGGTGTAATGGCATCCGCACCTCGCATAACCCGCCGGCGCCTGAATTATTGGATTTATGCGACAAAATGGGATTCATCGTTATGGATGAGGCTTTCGATATGTGGCGGAAGAAAAAATCGCCATACGATTATTCGCATGATTTCCCGGAATGGCACGAACAGGATTTGAGCGATATGATTCTGCGAGACAGAAACCATCCGTCCATATTTATGTGGAGCATTGGAAACGAAGTCCTGGAACAATGGTCTCACATCGATGCCGATACATTGAATTTACAACAAGCCAACATGGTGCTTAATTTTGCCAACACGCTGAACAAAAAAGATATCGACGCGGAAAAATTGCATGTAAATTCATTGTTAGCCATCAAACTGACAGATATTGTAAAAAAACTCGATTCTACACGTCCGGTTACAAGCGGAAATAACGAAACGGAACCTTCAAATCATATTTTCCGTTCGGGCGCTATGGATATCATCGGATTCAATTACCATGAAAACAATTGGCCCGAAGCTGTATTCCACGAAAAGTTTCCCAATCAGAAGCTGATCATTACCGAATCGACCTCCGCCCTGATGTCACGGGGATATTATGAAATGCCTTCAGACAGTATCCGGCATCGCCCCACACGTTGGGATATACCATTCGACCTTCCGGTGCATCAAAATTCTGCTTACGACAATGTACATGCACCGTGGGGAAGCACTCACGAAAACACTTGGAAAATGGTGAAAAAATACGACCACATTTCCGGTATGTATCTGTGGACAGGCTTCGACTATCTGGGAGAACCAACGCCGTTTTGGTGGCCGTCCCGCAGTTCCTGTTTCGGTGTAATCGATTTGGCCGGATTCCCTAAAGATGTGTTTTATATGTACCAGAGCGAATGGAGAGATAAAAAACCAATGTTACACATTTTTCCCCATTGGAATTGGGAAGAAGGACAACCGGTCGATGTATGGGCATATTACAACAATGCCGATGAAGTGGAATTATTCCTCAACGGTAAATCATTAGGAAAAAAAACGAAACCAGAAGATGCCTTCCATGTTTTTTGGCGTATTCCATTTGAAAAAGGCATATTAAAAGCCGTTTCATACAAAGCAGGTAAAGAGGTGTTGATAAAAGAAATCAGGACAACAGGCGCTCCCGTTTCTATCAGGCTTACAGCCGACCGGAAAACAATCAAAGCCGATGGGAAAGACCTTTCTTTCGTTACGGTGGAAGTGTTAGATCCGGAAGGGCTGCCTGTACCGACAGCAAATAACCTGATTCAATTTTCAATAGAAGGAAACGGATTAATTGCCGGTACGGACAACGGAGACCCGACCGATTCAAATTCGTTGAAGAAACCCCGGAGAAACCTGTTTAACGGAAAAGCGCTGGTGGTAGTGCAATCTGCTAAAAAGTGCGGTTCTGTCAAACTGATAGCAATAGCGGAGAATCTAAAAGAAGGAGTAATTGAAATAAACGTAAACTAAAAAATCTTTTTAATTCTTAATTCCTTACATATGAAATCAGTTGGTTTGTTCCCTGTATTATGCTTGCTCGCTGTATCTTTACATGCGCAGTCCAATTTATTTTACTTATCATTAAATAATTAAATATTAAACTTATGAAAACAAGATTGAATGTAATGATTATGCTGGCCCTCTTCCTTTTTTCATGCTCCGATGATGAAAGAACAATTAATGTCGATATACAAGAATCTTCCATACAATTCGACAGAAGAGGCGGTTCGGCCACACTCACCATACTTTCGACCGCAGAGGTATCTGTCCGAAGCACTGAAGCATGGTGTAAGGTTGAAGGTTATACTCCTACGTCAACTTCCCGCCTGTATAAAATAACGGCGGAATCCAATCCGTTGGAGGAAATCCGGTATGCAAAACTTATTGTTACCGCCAATGGATTTGAAAAACAAATACCTGTAGAGCAATCAACTTCCCTTTATGGTGGTGAGCCGGAACCTTATACAGACAAATATGCCGTACGCGAAAAACTCTCTACCATGCAACTGGTTGATGAAATGGGCTTAGGTATCAACCTCGGCAACACTTTAGACGCAACCGGCGACTGGATTAACCCAAGCAGCATCTCCAATTACGAACAAGCCTGGGGCAGTCCCATCATTACCAAAGAAATGATCGAGGGCTATGCCAAAGCAGGCTATTCTTCCATGCGATTCCCCGTCAGCTGGAGTAATATGATGTTAGATAATTATCAAATCCATCCCGATCTGATGGATAGGGTTGAAACGATCTTAAACTGGATATTGGACTGTGGTATGGTGGCTATTATCAATGTACACCATGAAAATGAATGGGTAAAGAAAGTACCCACTGACACTGAAGCCAAGAAGAAATTCACCGCTGTATGGACGCAGATATGCCAACGTTTTGAGAAATATGGCGACCACTTGATGTTCGAACCCATGAATGAAATCGGTTACGATGAGATATGGACTACCTGGAGCGGAAACCAGGCGGATAAAGCCAAAGCATTCGGATATGTGAATGAGCTTAACCAACTCTTTGTAGACATCGTCAGAGAAAGCGGTGGCAACAATGCCAAACGCCATCTCCTGGTAGAAATATACAATACAGGACTGCAATATGCCTACGATCCGCTTACCAAGATACCGAATGACCCGGCAGACCGCTTGGCATTGACTGTTCATTATTATGAACCTGCCCTATTTGCCATCCTGGGTAATGGAGAAGTTGCCGATTGGGGCGTAGGTGTTCCTTCCTGGGGAACTGTTGCGGAAATTAAAACTCTCAACGATAACATGGAAATGCTGAAAAAGAACTGCGTAGACAAAGGCATACCTGTTATCGTGGGTGAATATTCATGTTCCTCCAAAGACAGGACACAGGAAGTGGTTAGGCTGTATTGCGTTTCCGTTACCGAAGCAATCTATTCCCGCGGAATGTGCCCGATGCTTTGGGATGTTCCGGTAGTGGGACAATACAACCGGAATACCTGCCAATTTGACGATCCTCTCTTTTTGGAACAAATGATGGAGATTAAGACCAAATATCCCCGTAAATGATGAAAAAAATATTTTCGTAAGCTTGGGCGATGTATTAAGTTACTCCATCGCCCACGACGGAGAAACTGTTCTTTATAACTCCCCTGTTTCTCTTACGCTTAGTAGCGGAGAAGTATGGGGAGAGAAACCCGAACATAACCGGACTTTTCCACGGCTACAGATACAATACCGCTACGCGGTTAAAATAGCTCAAATCGTCCTCTAATGTAGTTGGAATAAAAGTCAAGATGGGTACCAAAAGAATATCCGGCAAACGTAAGTATTTTAGCTTTCGTGTTTCATGGTTTCATTTACAGCTTCCGATTTTATTTTATGCTCACAACAACGGAACTTTTAACATCTTCCGAAGAAGCGGCACAATGCAAGGTAAATTTATCCGCTTCCACTACCCACTCATGCGCCTGATCGTCGAAATAAGCCAGTTCCTTTACAGGTATAGCAATTTCTACCGTTTGGGTTTCTCCGGCTTTCAGAAATATTTTTTGAAATCCTTTCAACTCTTTTACCGGACGAGGTAATGAGGGTTTATGCTGTGCTGCATATATCTGAACTACTTCCAAACCATCTTTCGAACCTTTGTTGGTAAGAGGAACCGATATGTAGATTACATCGTTTTTGTTGTATTCTTTCCGGTCGGTCGATACTTTTCCATATTCGAATGTTGTATAGGAGAGCCCATATCCGAACGGGAATAATGCAGGGATTTTTTTCGTGTCATGCCAGCGGTAACCAACCAGAATGTCTTCCATGTAAACTTCCCGGATACTGTCGCCGGGGTATGACAGTTTGCCGAATGACATGGCTCCGTTGTCTTCCCATCGTTTAGGAATACTGAACGGCAGTCGTCCCGACGGATTTACCTCGCCCGAAATAACGTTTGCAATAGCTGTTCCCGTTTCAGAACCTAAATACCAGGATTGCATGAGTGCGGGAATTTTGTTTAACCAAGGCATGGCGACACCGTTTCCGCTGATGAGGATGATCCCCATGTTTTTATTGACTTTCAGCAGTTCTTCAATCAGTTCGTCTTGTCCGAAAGGTAATCCGTACGAAAGACGGTCACCCGACTCACAATCCTGATTGAAGTTTTTATTTAATCCGCCGAAAAACAGGACCACATCGGCATCCTTTGCCAAAACCAACGCTTCCCTTTTCAAAGAATCAGCATTGTAAGGAGATGCCGTAACAGCGCCATAGGACGTTGGGCCCGACCCGTAACCCATCGTATAAAATACGTTATCGGCTCCGTATTTTTCTATCAATCCTTCGATGGGAGTGATTTCTTTACTCACTTTTACGTTGGATGAACCTCCGCCGGTACATAATTTACGGGAAGCATTTTCGCCGATAACGACAATTTTGCTGTAGCGGCCGGACTGAACCGGAAAAAAGTTATTGTTATTTTTCAACAGTACAATGCCCTGTTCGCCTACCTGACGGGCCACATCGTAATGTTCTTTGGTTATAAAACTGCCATACGGGCGATTCCTGTCCATATTCGTGCGGAAGTTCAAACGCAGGATGCGCCGTACCTTTTCATCCAAACTCGAGACAGGAAGCGTGCCGTTTTGTATCTTTTTCAGGTATGGCGTTGCCATGAAATATCTTTCGAAAGCAAACTTCTCCCCTGTCGTAAGTCCATCCGTCCAGGTTCCCATTTCGATATCCAAGCCATTCAATGCTGCTTCGTCCGTATTGTGAGTGCTTCCCCAATCGGAAATCAAAACACCGTCAAATCCCCATTCGCCTTTCAGGATATCCATAATAAGCCGTTTATTGTGTGTACAATATTGACCGCGATACTTGTTATAAGAACCCATTACCGCCCAGGCTTTTCCTTCGATTACTCCGGCTTTGAATCCCGGCAGGTATATCTCATACAATGCCCGGTCTGAAACTTCTACATCAATATGTCCGCGCCATGTTTCCTGATTATTGAGGGCATAATGCTTGATGCAGGCAGCCACTCCATTTTTTTGTACACCTTTCACATAAGCCGGAACCATTTGCGATACTAAAAACGGGTCTTCGCCCATGTATTCAAAGTTCCTTCCATTGGCAGGAGTGCGGTATATGTTCAACGCGGGCCCTAATAAAACGTCTTTTCGGCGGTAGCGAGCTTCTTCACCTATAGCTTGTCCGTATTTCAGCGACAAATCGGGGTTGAAGGTTGCAGCTAAGCAGGTCATTGCAGGGAAAGCCGTCGAAGCGTCATTGGTCCATCCGGCACTGGCCCAGCTGTTCCATTCAAGTTCTTTGTTTATACCATGAGGGCCGTCAGTCATTAATATTTCTGGAATACCCAGCGAGGGTACTCCGGGAGTCGAAAAGTTGGACTGCGCATGTATCATGGCTATTTTTTCTTCCAGCGTCATTCGGGAGAGAGCGTCTTCCACACGAACCTCGATAGGTTTAGACTCATCTAAATACACCGGAATCCGTACAGATTGTGCCTGAATCGATGAAATACTTAATCCTAACAATACACAAGTTAATGTTTTTTTCATGTCTTTATTTATAATAGTAATTTATAGACATTGTACTCTTACAAATATAAGGCTTAATATACCATTTGAAGGTCTTATATGTTTCAGGGGGGCATCTTGTTACACGAAACAGGGAGTAGTATTTGTTTCTTTTATGGGGCGAATTTGATAACAAACTTATCCGGTATATTTTATATACCATATCTGAAACATATCAGTATGATTATTATGAATGATAATAGTATGTTTGTACCTATTAAAATCATACCAGATGAAAAAAATGAATTGTGTCATTGTGATATTACTATTTATGATGACTTATACAATTGAAGCCGGCAATGTTAATATCAAAGAGGCGGATATGAGCGGAATGCAAAGTGACGCTTTCAGCTTGGTATCAAAAATGACTATGGGTTGGAATCTCGGGAATACGATGGAAGCCATCGGCGGTGAAACCAACTGGGGAAATCCTAAAACAACAGAGGAGATGATTAAGGCTGTCAAGGCAGCCGGATACAATGCTGTCCGTATTCCCTGCGCCTGGGACAATTATTTAGAGAATCAGATTACTTATAAAATTAAGGATAACTGGCTGGCTCGTGTGAAAGAGGTAGTTGACTATTGCGTAAACAATGATATGTATGCCATACTTAATATTCACTGGGATGGCGGCTGGCTGGAAAATAATTGTACACCCGACAAACAGGAAGTGGTAAACATCAAACAAAATGCTTTATGGGAACAAATAGCTGTTTATTTTCGTGATTATGACGAGCATTTGTTATTTGCCGGATGCAATGAACCCAATGTGAAGAGCACCGAACAAATGGCTGTACTGTGTTCTTACGAACAAACTTTTGTCGACGCTGTTCGTCGCACCGGCGGTCGCAATACTTACCGGAATCTAATTGTTCAGGGACCTGAAACGAATATTGACAAGACAGACGAATGGATGTGCTTGCCTAACGACCCTGCCGGCAAAGGAAGGATGATCATTGAAGTTCATTATTACTCGCCATACAACTTTTGCCTGATGCCAAAAGATGAAGAATGGGGAAAAAAGTATTATTTTTGGGGTGAAGGCAAACAGCAATATGCCACAGGAGAGTACGAAGGACGCTGGGCTGACTGGGGAGGAGAAGAATTCATGAAACAACAGTTTGCCAAGATGAAACGTAAATTTATAGACAATGGCGTGCCGGGTATCATCGGTGAATTTTGTTCTGCCAGACGATTTCTTAATGATCCTGAAGCACAACGAGCTCACGATGAATCGCGCGGCTATTTTCATGAATTTTTAACCGAACAGGCAAAAAATTATGGATTGGTCCCGTTCCTGTGGGATACGGGAGGCGTATTTGACCGCCGGAATAATATGTCGGTAATAGATTCGCATATTTATGATGGTATGGTGAAAGGGGCTGGTCAGGGGAATTATCCGTTTTAAAAGCAAGAAGATTTATGCATGCCATACCTGCTATTGGAACTAAATTTCAGAAGCCGGAGCCGCTGGTACCATCAGGGCAGAAAAATATGCAATTAAACTGGAAGGAAAACAAGTGTTGCTCACCACCAAACTTTCCCCGCTGCCGGGCGAAAAGGAAGAAGGTGTCAAAGCCCGTTTTTCTGATAAAATTTATACCCCATGGAGAAATCTATCAAAATACAAATGGCAAATGGGGGGAGGATATGTAGCTATCCTTAAACCTGTCAGATAATTATAAATAATAAACATATGAAACGAATCATTAAAAGTGTAAGCTGGCTAATGGTGCTTGTTGCAATAGCAGGATGCAATGCCCGTCAACACACTCCTCAGGAGAAACTCAGCGTGAACGATAAAAAGATTAATGAAATTATCGCACAGATGACTCTCGAAGAAAAAGTAGAAATGCTCCACAGCAAAACCATTATGTCTTCCGAGGGAGTTCCCCGCCTGGGCATTCAGGATATTAAATATGCCGATGGGCCATTTGGTGTCCGCGAAGAGTTAGGAGACGGATTTCAGCCTTTGAACTGGACTACCGATTCCGCCACTTATTATCCAACAGGTTCGGCATTGGCCGCCACATGGTCTTATGATTTGGCCTACGATTACGGTAAAGCCCTCGGTACTGAAGCCCGTCGTCGCGGAAAAGACATCATCCTTGGTCCTGCTATGAACATCCAACGCCTGCCCGTAGGCGGACGCACGTATGAATATTTCAGCGAAGACCCGGCACTTAATGCCATACTGGCTGTCGGCTTCACCAAAGGTATGCAGGATGCCGGAACAGCCGCCTGCCTCAAACATTACGCCCTCAATAATCAGGAAACAAACCGGGGTAGCATAGATGTTATAATCGCCGAAAGACCCATGCGCGAAATCTACCTCAAGGCCTTCGAAGCTGCTGTTAAAGAAGGTGGCGCTATGTGTGTGATGCCCGCCTACAACAAAGTAAACGGTTACTACGGCTCCGAAAACCGGCATCTCAACAATGACATTCTCCGTGGAGAATGGGGCTTTAAAGGCATGACCGTTTCCGATTGGGGAGGAACTCACAGTACTATGGGCGCCGCCCTCGGAGGACTGGATGTACAGATGACAGGAGATAATTACTTCGGACCCGCATTGATAGACTCCGTGCGCACAGGCAAACTCAGCGAATCTGTAGTAGATGATAAAGTACGCGAAATCTTACGCCTTCGCTTTGCTATCGAACCTATTCCCAACGAAAAAGCAAATACCGTTAAAATATCCCAGAAGGAACAACAGAAAGTAGCTTACAATGTAGCTGCAAAATCTATTGTACTCCTTAAAAACGAAAAAGCAGTCCTCCCTATCAACAGTCAAAAAACAAAGAAAATAGCCGTTATCGGACTCAATGCTACAACCACCACAGCTTCTGGAGGTATGGGAGCGGGAGCCAAAACCCCTTACGAAGTAAGCCCGCTACAGGGACTCAAAAACCGCATCGGAAATGACGTGGAAATACAATACGCTCCTGCCTATAAAAATTACATGGGCATGTTTGCAGGAAACAAAGCCAATACTCCTGAAATTGCCCAAACCCTAGACGAAGCGCCCGATGCCACTTTGTTGGCCGATGCCATCGCCGCCGCCCGCAATGCCGACCTCGTTCTTTTCTTCGCGGGAACCAACAAATTCATTGAAAGCGAAGGTATAGACCGTGAAAATATCCTTCTGCCTGTCAGCCAGGATGTAATTATTTCCAAGATTGCCGAAGTAAATCCCAATATAGTTACCGTAGTCGTATCAGGAGGCCCCTGCGACCTGAGAGTAGTCGAAGAAAAATCAAATGCAATTATTCAGGCCTGGTGGAACGGTCTTGAAGGCGGACATGCCCTGGCTGACGTTCTGCTGGGAAATATTTCTCCTTCGGGAAAACTCCCCTTCACCTTCCCGTTGAAACTCGAAGACTCACCCGCCTATGCCTTAGGCAATTTTTCGAAAGAAATCGTTAGCGACGGTGATGTATTTGCCGCTCAATTCAGGCACGATATCGTGGGTGATGCTGACTACGACCCTGCTCTCTATTCTCCCAAGGCGCACTATTCCGAAGGTTTGCTGGTAGGTTACCGTTGGTTCGATACCAAAGGCGTTCCGGTGCTGTATCCTTTTGGCCATGGACTGTCTTATGCAAGTTTCGGCTATGCCAACATCCGGAGCGATAAGAGCAAATACTCCGCCCAGGATATCATTAAAATCAGTTTCGATTTGACCAATGAAGGTTCTATGGAAGCCGACGAGGTAGTGCAACTCTACGTTCGTCGCCCCAATGCAAAAGTCGAATGGCCGTATAAAGAACTGAAAGCCTTCCGGCGCACGACTCTCGGTGCAGGCAAAACACAAACAATTACCCTCGAAGTTCCTGTTGCCGAACTGCGCTACTGGGACGAAGCGACCAACGACTGGAAACTCGAAAGCGGAACCATTGAAGTACTCGTAGGAACTTCATCTGCCAAACTGCCTCTAAAAACCACTGAAACTATCTGAACAAGAGGAAGACATTATTTTACTCTCTTACTTCCGGGCACAGCTCACGCTGGTGCCCGGGTTATTCCCGGCTAAGAGGTTTCATAAACGGGTATGATTTGTTCTCAATCATTTCGACAGGTTTTTTTTGTAATCATTCGGAGTAATGCCAAATTCTTCTTTGAAATATTTCCGTAAATATTTTGGTTCGTTAAATCCGACCTTATAAGCAATTTCACTTACATACATCTGGCTTTTTTCAAGCAGTTCTTTGGCATGCTTCAAGCGGATGAAACGCATAAATTCCGAAGGCGTTTTACCAGTCAAAGCAAGTACTTTTTTATAAAAGTGAACCCGGCTCAGACCAACTTCCTTACATAAGTCTTCGACAAGAAACTCGGGATTACTCATATTTTTTTCCACAATGGCAACAGCGTTTTGAATAAATTTTTCATCCATCGACACAACATTTATATCTCCCAGGGTTATATCGACTTTCTTTTTGAAGTTGCTTTGAATTTTTTTCTGTTTTTCTACAATTTTAGCAATTTTCAATTTCAATATCTCGGTGTTGAATGGCTTGGATATATAATCGTCGGCGCCTGCATCTATTCCCTGATATTCGCTTTCTTCGGATGACTTGGCTGTAAGCAAAATAATAGGAATATGAGATGTACGCATATCTTCTTTTACTTTGCGGCATAATTCATAACCATTCATTTTAGGCATCATCACATCACACAGGATTATATCGGGTAATTCATCAAGTACAATCCGGTGACCTTCTTCTCCATCATTTGCAGTAATGATACGATATTCATCCATGAATAAATCAGAAATAAAGTCGCAAAAATCCCCATTGTCATCTATGACAAGAAGTAACGGCAAATCGGTTCGCCTGACAGTTGTTGTTCCGAAGTTTTCTTTATCCTGTAGAGATAGGGACATGGAATCTCCCAAATAAATAATATCCTGATTTTTCAAATTTGTAAAAACCGGATTTTTCATCGGGATCAAAACGGTAAAAACAGACCCTTTGCCTTCAGTGCTCTCCACGGATATTTCTCCTCCATGCAATTTTACATATTCGCTTACCAGATGTAATCCGACCCCGGTTCCGGATTGATGGACTTTGTCAGGTTCCTCTATCCGGAAAAACCGCTCGAATATCTTTTCTAAATATTCCGGTTTCATTCCGATTCCTGTGTCGGAGACTTTCAACTGCATCTGTTTGGAAGGTGACGCCTCATTGTTCTGCATTAGTTCGGAAATACTGATGCTGACATCTATATGTCCTTCCTCTGTATATTTAAATGCATTGGATATAAGGTTTGAAACTATCTTTTTCATTTTCTCCTTATCGAATTCCATCTGCAATTCCTGTAAATAAGAAGTAAAAGTCAGCTTGATTGATTTTTCGGCTGCAAGGTTAGAAAACGACAAGCAAATATCTTTCGTAAACTCAATGATATCGCCCTTTGAACTATGGAATGTCATTTTATTCAAGTCGAATTTTCTGAAATCCAAAATCTCATTGACCATGGTCAATAGATTATGCGCATTTTTGTACATGATATCCATGGTCAATTTATAATCCGGATAAACCGGAGATTTCATCAGCTTTTCGAGAGGAGTAAGTATCAGTGTGAGCGGTGTTTTAAATTCATGGCTTATGTTTGTAAAAAAACGAAGTTTAAGTTCATCCACCTCATGCTGTTTATCAGCTTCCAGAATTTTTTGGGCTTGTTCATAATGCTTCTTTTGCTTGTTTAGTTTGTATTTTACAAACCATCTGATTATGCCGGCTATAATAAGCAGATAAATAAGGTATGCCCACCATGAAAGCCAAAATGGAGGTTCCACAATTATTTTGAGCGTAATAGGGTCGGTCATCCAGATATCGTCGTCATTGCTGGCATAAACAATCAGCTTATAAGTTCCCGGATTCAGATTGGAATAAGAGGCTGCGCCTATTCCGTTTGTGATTTCAATCCAGTTATTATCCAGTCCTTCAAGCATATATTTGTATTTATTTTTTTCGGGATGGATAAAATTGAGGGCTGAAAATTGTATGGTAAAATTTGTTTCGTTGTATTTCAATTTTATTTCGTTCAAATCAACAATCGATTTGTCTATTATTACACGTCCGTTATATTTGACATTCGGCTTTATGACCTGGTTTGTAATCAGAATATCTGTGAACCGTGCTTGGGGAATATTCCGGTTATATACAATCTCACGCGGATTAAACTCAACATAACCACCTGCACTTCCGATATAAATTGTTCCGTCTTTGTCTTTGAAAACAGCACCTTGGTTGCATACGGAACCGGGCAAGCCATCATTGACTCCAAATGCTGTTATCGAGTATTCCAATGTTTGATTCGTATATTGACAATAAATGCAGGCCAACCCGTTCTGAGTTCCGGCCCATATATTTCCGTCATTATCTTCCACCAACGAAGACACTTCATCGCCGGGCAAACCATTGCTGCTTGTTATATACAAAAACCGTTTTGTGGCAGGGTTGTAAATATTAATTCCTCTTCTGGTGCCCATCCATAAGAGTCCCCTTGAATCCACAATCTGGAAGCTCATAGACACAACTGTAAGTGAATCCTCATAACCCGGTTCGGAAAAATAAGGTATTATTTCCTTTGAGTTTTGTTTAATAACATATACTCCATGGTCGGAACCAATATATATATTGTTTAACGAATCGGTAAAACTTGACAATATAAAATTTGATTGTAATTTACTGTTTTGAGTATTGTAGTTTGTAAATAAATTTCTCTCCGGATTCAGGCAATCGATTCCTCCTCCCAAAGTGCCTATCCATAAATTATGTGTATTATCTTCGGCAATACAATACACGCTTTTGTTGGATAACGAATTCCGATTGTTTTCGTCCAACTGGTATCGTTTGAATTTCCGCCCCCGGTAAGCGTTCAATCCTCCGAGGAATGTACCTATCCAAAGCGTATTTTCATGATCCTCGAAAATGGCAGTGATAATATCGGAGGATATGCTTTCAGGGTCATTCGGATTATTTTGGAAACGCTGTACACTTCCGCTTTGGGCATTGTATTTTATCAATCCCTGTCCGTTAGTCCCGATCCAAAGATTGTTTTCTTTGTCTTTATATAACCTGTTACAGTCGAAAACCTCGGCCTTTCGATGAAATATATAGTAAAGAGGCGTTTTTTTGAATTTGAACATATTGGGATTGTAGCACGACAACCCGGCTTTATAGGTTCCCGCCCATACCGTGCCGTCGCTTTCGCACAAGATGCTGATAACTGAATTTTGGCTGATTGAATACGGGTTGTACACATCATTTTTGAGGACTTCGATTGTATTCGTTTTTTTATCAACGATATTAATACCTCCCTGGTCGCTTCCTATCCATATCCGGCCGTTATTATCTTCACCTATACATCTTACAAAACTACCCGAAAGAGGCATTGTTCCACTGGTATTCAAAAATGTCCACTGGTTATTTTTTAGACTAAGATAAGCGGTACCTTTATCACCAATACCCGGATATATCCATACCTGATTGTCGGAATCTATGAAAATCGATTTGGAAATGGTAGAATTTTTATCGTTATCTTTAAAAAAAGTATTGCGGAAATCTACCAATCCTGTTTCGGTATTGATACGTTCCAGAATACCGTTTTCGTGCAATGCCCATATAAAATGCTTTTGGGCTTTTACCTGTATAATTTCAGAAAAATCGAGTTCGTTATTACTATCGGATTGTTGATACGAGGTAACATTTTTGGTTTGAACATCATATTTATAAATGCCCTTACCGGGATAAGACAACAGGAAGTTTTTGTCTTTATCTATTTCAATCACAGAAGGAGCAGGTGGTAATCCCATCATATATAATAAGGAATCCGCATTGTTTATGAATGATTCTTTGTGCCAGTCGTATACTGTATAAAAGAAAACTTTCATCCACAAATTCCCATTGATGTCTTCCTGAATGTCTAATACTCCGTCATACATCAGACTACTAGGGTCACCTTTAACATATTTGTATGTTTTGAAATTAATCCCGTCATAGCGGTTCACTCCCATATTTGTACCTATCCAAAGAAACCCCCGGCTATCCCTGAATATAGATTCAACCTGATTGTTCGAAAGTCCATTGGTATTGTTTATATGTGAAAATTCAATCTGTTGAGAATAAACTAAAGCAGCTACAAAGGAAAAAAACAAGCACAATATAAATTGTCTCTTCATGGGTATTAAATCAATAGATTATTATACAAATGTACAAGATAATTTTTGAACGGTTCACACAGTTAAACAAAAATATTATTCCAGAATCCAGTCTTTTCAAAAATTGTATATTCATGTCTGATATTTTTAACACAATGGGGGTCAAATAAAAACATGTAACATTTTCGTAACAATTAGTTAAGAATTATGTAATATATACATTCTACATTTGCGTCAAAATTTTAATTAAAAAATTTATGAAAAACAAATTGGTCTTAGTTCTTTTATCTTTTACCTGTTTTTTTAATAGTAGCTTGCAGGCTCAGGAAACTGAAATGAGCGATGTTGAAAAGCTTGACCAAAGGACTCTGGCTTTTGAGAGTGCAGTCAAAACACTTCAGAAGTTCAAAATCTCCGGGTATATCCAAACACAGTATCAGGTTGCACAACCCAATGCAGAGTTAAGTACAAATATGAAGGTTGGCGGAAACAATGAAAACCTCAACGAAAATTACAATAGGTTCGGAATTCGTCGCGGACGTATTAAATTTACTTATGAAGAAGGTATTGCCTCCGGAGTTTTTCAGCTAGATATGACTGAAAACGGAATATCCGTGAAAGATGTTTATTTGAATATTAAAGATCCCTGGTTTAAATCAAGCGCTTTACGTTCTGGAATTTTTGACCGTACATTCGGTTATGAGATCAGTTATTCTTCTTCACGCCGGGAATCACCGGAACGTTCTACTGTTTTTCAAACGCTTTTTCCTAATGAACGTGATTTAGGTACTGCTCTTTATTTGCAACCGGCAAAAATATCCCCGCTTAATTTTCTTCATTTGGATTTAGGTATTTTCGCAGGGAATGGGATTAAACCTGAAATGGATAACCACCTGGATTTTATAGGACACCTTTATGCAAGCAATAATATCGGATCACATGTCAAATATGGAATAGGAGTTTCATATTACAATGGGGGTGTAATGCAATACAGCAAAGATGTTTATACGATGGATGGTAATGTTTTTGTATTGAACAGTGACTCTGTATCTAACTTCAGAAAGTCTGCCAAAAGAGAATACTTCGGAATTGACGGACAATTTAATTATATTTCTAAAGCCGGAATGACCAAAATACATGCCGAATATTTATTCGGCCAACAACCGGGAAGCAAATCTTCAAGTAAAAGTCCTAATTCAGGGGTACTTGCAACAGTAGTCCGGGAAATGAACCCAAATCTGGTTACCAACGACACTTATATCCGTAACTTTAACGGAGGATATGTCATGCTTACCCAAGACTTAGGAAAACTTCCCTTTACCGCCGTACTGAAATACGACTGGTATGATCCGAATACTCAAGTAAAAGGAAGTGAAATCGGAGAAGATGTGGAAACAAACCAATATAAAACCGGGTTTGCCGACTTGTCACAAAATACGATTGGACTCGGAGCTTTGTGGAAAGCCAGTAATAACCTCCTCCTTACAGCTTATTATGAAATCAATAATTATGAAAAAGCAGATCTTTCATACAAATTCAACAGCAATACAAACGGAGAAAAAGCATTTGTAGTTAACGACCTGAAAAGAAATGTATTTACATTGAGATTGCAATATAAATTTTAATTGTCTTTTACGTGGAGGTAAAGTCCTTAAACGTGGAGGTCTTCTTGACTTTTGACTATATGCCGTACCCATATAATACCCAATTTTATTCTTCCACAGCATTCCACATAAAAGGTATTTCAAATCCCAATAGAAGTATAATAGTAATAGTCTTTCACAATACGAACAAGGAATCCACGGTCTGATTCAGACATTTCCACATCCAATGTTTTTTTAACTTTATTAGCTAATTCATTGATACGCAATTCATTTCCATCTTCAGGGAGATCCAGAAAGTTACGAATCAATGCCACTTGTCCTTCAGAAAGTTTTTCCACCTGCGGATATACAGGTTCGTAGTTATCATCAAATTCATAATATTCGGCTCCGATATCTATTTTGTCTGAGGTTCTGACAACGACCGTTCCGGCGGCCAGGTCACCTATCCGCTGATGTCTTCTTGTAAAAAAAATAAAGAAGGTACCCAATGCTCCCAGAAAAGGAAAGAAATCAGCAATACGAAGCAACCAACGAAGGAAATGAGAACCGATGGAAGGAGCAGAACCATCCATATGGGTAACCCGTACCTTCAAGGCCATTTTTCCTGGAGTCTGTCCATTTATAAAACCTTCGAAAAGAAAATTATAAAAAGTAACCGGGATCAATAAAATCAAAACAATGATCAGACTCAGATCATCGGAAGGATTTGAGTAAATTCCCCATTGTTCAAAAAGAAGATATATGAAGAAGATATAAAAACCCTGAATGAACCAATCAAGGACAGTAGCCAGTCCCCGTTCAAACACACTCGCAGGTTTATAAGCAATTGTTACATGCTGACCGGTTAAAATATCAATAGATTCCATAATTTTTTTTGCAAAAATAACAAAACTTCCCTACTTTTGCATCTTTACTAAACAGAACTTCATGAAAGAAGCCCTTTTTATCCGGCAAAACAGTGCTAAATGGAAGACGTATGAAGGAAGGATCAAGTATCCTTCTCAATATACGCCGGATGAACTGGCAGATATATACATCGACCTGACAAATGATTTGTCATTTTCCCGCACGCATTATCCTCATTCCAGAGTAACATTTTACCTGAATAATCTCTCATCCAAATTACATCAGTATATACATGGGAGAAAAAAAGAAAATATTTCGGCTATCATTACTTTCTGGACAAAAAAAATGCCTCTTGTCATGTATGAGGCCCGGAAGGAATTGCTGTATGCTTTCCTGATTTTTCTGGTCAGTGCTTTGATTGGTGTTGTTTCCACTTTGAATGATGAAGAATTCTCCCGGGTTATCCTGACTGATCATTATGTAGATATGACTTTGGATAATATACAATCAGGCGATCCGATGGCTGTTTATAAGGATGAGCATCAAACCGGAATGTTCTTCGGTATAACAATCAACAACATCCGTGTATCCTTCTATACTTTCATTGCAGGAATATTCACATCAGTCTGCACAGCTTATTTTCTTTTGGTAAATGGTGTTGTGATAGGGACTTTCCAGACTTTTTTCGCAGAGCACGGACTCTTATGGGAATCTTTTCTGACGATCTGGATACATGGAACACTGGAAATATCAGCTATTATCATTGCCGGAGCAGCTGGTATATCAATGGGCAACGGGTGGTTATTCCCGGGTACCTATTCCAGGATTGAATCATTCCGGAGAGGCGCAAAAAAAGGATTAAAGATTATTGTGGGGTTGATCCCTATTTTTATTATTGCCGGTTTTTTTGAATCATTCCTGACACGTAATACAGAATGGCCGGATGCGGCGCGGCTGATTGTGATATTAGGATCACTGGTGTTTGTGATTTTTTATTTTATTGTTTGGCCGAGACGGGCTGTTAAAAGTTAATAATTATAATATTTATCATGGAAGATAAGAAAAAGATTGAATTGTATAAAAAACGGAAGTTAAGTGAAGTACTTGCGGATTCTATGAATTTTATTCAGTATAATGCCAAGGCTATTTTCAAAAACCTGGCATTGGTTTCGTTACCTTTTGCTGTAGTGGCTGCCTACTTTTCGAAATATCAGGCAAGCAGCGCTTTTTCTTCTGCATTTTTAGGAATGAATGGTATTGCGAGTGATACTTTTCTTACAGGTATACTGGTATATATGCTGGTAGTGATTATTGCTCATTCCGTTATATACGGAACTTGTGCATCCATGATGCGAAAATATGAGTCCGAAGAATTGACTGCGAAGACCAGATTATCAGATTTGAGCACCGATCTTCTTCCTTTTTCGTTGAAAACTCTCGCTCTTTTCCTTATTGTTTTTACTGTAGCCATACTGATTATTTTTCTGGTGGCCTTTGCTTTTTTATCAGTATTGAATGTTAGATCATGGGTGATACTGTTGTTGATCGTTCTTTTTTTCACTATGATTGTCCCCCTTTCTATGGTATTTTTTCCTATGTATTTCAAAAACATATCCATTTGGGCCTCCTTTTCAGAAGGAATAAGAATCGGTTTAAAAAAATGGGGATCTACTTTTGTAGTCTTATTGGTAGGAAGCTTATTTATATGGCTGATGTCCATGTTTTTATCTGTTCCTTATTATATTGCATTATTCCTGCAGGGAATTCTGGGGACTAACGCTATTGATATCACAGGTTCCGGATCATTTCTCATTACCGATATCATTATGTATGTAGGTTCTTTCATTATGGTTTATGGTACATTCCTGGTCACTCCTTTCATTTTTGTTCCCTTAGCATTCCAATATTGCAGGATCAGAGAAGAGGAAGAGGGTGTCTCCATGGAAAGTGAAATCGACCATTTTGATGAAATCTGATCAGATGGGTAAAGCAAAGCTGAAAATATTTTTCACATTTTCCATTGTGATGCTTTCTTTCCAATGGATTTGGGGAGAAAAGCTTGACAGTATTGCTTTGCAAGAATTCGACAGTATTGTTTTAAATGCATCTGATGAAAACACTTATTATCCGGATGATGATGACTATGAAACAGAGCCCCAAAGGATTTCATATGCCCGGGATATTACAAGCAGATTAGACTCCAGCCATATTTCTGCCGTATCTCCGGATGAAGCAACTTTAAGCAGCTTCAAAAATGACCCGGATTACAACTATTATGAACACCAGATCAAAGACGAAAGATCTATCTGGGATTATATCATGGAATCCATCCGCCGCTGGCTATCCGACAACACAGAGGAAGTAGACATTGAAGACAAAACTGTTGATAATGTTGTGATGGTTGTCGGCATTTTGCTGTTGATCGGGTTATTGTTCCTTCTGTATCGCAAAAAGCCTTCTTTATTCTACCGGAATAAAAAGGTCAAACCGGATTATAAAGTAGAAGAAGAAAATATTTATGGTATAGATTTCGACCAACTCATAGCTGCGGCTCTGAAAGAAAAAGCATATACCCATGCCATCCGGTGGAAATATCTTCAGACCTTGAAATGGATGGAAGACAGAGAACTGATCAAATGGAATCCGAATAAAACAGTTATTGAGTATTGCTACGAACTGAAAAATCCGGATTTAAGGAATCAATTCCGTACTTTTTCCACATTTTTCCTATATTTCAGGTATGGTAATTTTGAATCAGAAGAAGTGCATTTCAACGAGATGAAAATGATGTCGGACGAAATCAAAAAAGCATTGTATTTATGAAAAACAAGGCTTTGTATATTATCATATTGATCTTGTTGTTTGTTGCAGTGTATCTCTTCAACAGCCATCAACCGAAGACTTTTCAGTGGGAACCGACTTATAGTGCACACGACAGGAATCCGTTCGGTACATACGTTTTCGAAGAATTATTAAAAAAATCGTGGAAAAATCCTTATACTCATTCATATAAAACAATCCGGAGATTGGAATATGAAGGATCACTGACCAACCAGAATATATTACTCCTCTCCAATTATTTAGATGTAGGTAATGATGAATTGGACAATATGCTGGAATATGCAGAAAAAGGACACACCATTTTCATTGCTGCCGGCAGTTTTTCGCACACGATTGAGAAAAAAATGGAATTTTATACCATGTATGGTAATTGGTGGTATGACCGGATGGCTGTACAAAGAAATGCCGACACATTGAAAATCGACAGAAAAGTAAAACTTTGTTCGCCGGTATTTGCTGAAAAAGAATACAAATTCCCGAAAATGATTTTAAGCTGTTATTTCGATTCTATTCCGGAAAACAGCCGGGTATTGGCTGTTAATGACAGCCTGCAACCCATCGCCATCTCTTGTCCGGTAGGTAAAGGAAATATGATTTTTTGTTGTAGTCCGATGATTTTCACCAATTATGGTATTTTATCGGAAGATGCGGAATTCATCTGGGGATTGTTATCCTATTTAGAAGGAGCTCCTTTACTGCGAACAGAGTTTTATGAAACGGGAAGTGATGAAAGTCAGTCACCGTTCCGGTATCTCCTGAAAGAACCGCCTCTCCGCTGGGCGTTATATATCACACTGCTGACGATTCTGATCTTTATGATATTTACTGCCAAAAGGAAACAACGGGTTATTCCGGTAATTAAGGATCCGGAAAATCATTTATTGAAGTTTATTCGTTCGCTCTCTACTCTTTATTTGAGAAAAAGTGACAATAACGACATTCTTCAAAAGAAATATACGCTTTTCGGCGAACAATTACAAAGAAAATATGGTATTGATATTATCAACAAACCTCATGATCAGGAACTATTTGAAAGGATTGCGCAAAAAACAGGTCATCCGACAAATGAAATAAAATCTCTTTTCAAAAACTTTGAAGTCATTGACTCCGACTTCAATCTTTCGGATAAAATGTTGATAGAATCAGTGATAAAAATGGACAAAATATTAAAATCATAAAGATACATCCTATGGAAAATTTTGAAACCAGAATAGATTTAAGCGATTTTTCGGAGAAAATCAAAGCCTTGAAATCAAATATTTCAAGTATCATTGTCGGCCAGGAACAAGCTGTAGATCTGATTCTGACCGCAATATTAGCTGACGGTCACGTATTGATAGAAGGGGTTCCGGGGGTAGCAAAAACGTTAATCGCACGCCTCACAGCCAAACTGATCAATACCAATTTCTCCCGTATCCAATTCACGCCAGACCTGATGCCTTCCGATGTATTGGGAACATCTGTTTTCAACATGCAAACCAGTTCTTTTGAGTTTCACCAAGGACCTGTTTTTTCGGAAATCATACTGATTGATGAAATCAACCGGGCGCCGGCTAAAACACAAGCCGCCCTTTTTGAAGTCATGGAAGAAAGACAGGCTACAATTGATGGAAAAACCTATGCTATGGGAGATATATACACCATCATTGCCACCCAGAATCCCATCGAACAGGAAGGTACTTACCGTTTACCCGAAGCCCAGTTAGACCGTTTCCTGATGAAAATCAACATCGGATACCCGGATGCCAATGAAGAATTGGATATACTGACCCGTCACCACGAAAATATTCACCTGGGAAAATTAAAAGAAATCAAAGCTATCCTAACCAAAAAGGAAGTAAAAACTTTCCGGGAATTGGTTTCTAAGGTATTTGTAGAACCTAGTTTGCTGAAATATATTTCACAAATAATCGTTGCTACGAGAAATAGTCCGGCTATCTATTTAGGCGCTTCGCCTCGAGCTTCTATTGCTTTATTAAATGCATCCAAAGCATATGCTTTGTTAGAAGGGCGTGATTTTATCACACCGGATGATATCAAATATTTAGCTCCTTCGGTATTGCATCACCGGATTATTTTATCTGCAGAAACTGAGATGGAAGGACATTCTGCTCTCAGCGTATGTAAACGTTTGATGGAAAAAATTGAGGTTCCGAAATAATTTTTATTCCTCCTTCTTAACGATGAATAGTTCTTTCATTCTACTGATTATTTGTGGATATTTTTTCTTTTTATTACTGATTTCCTGGTTTATCGGAAAAAAACATTCGGGAAATGATGCTTTTTTTCTGGGAAATAAAAAATCTCCCTGGTATGTAGTCGCTTTTGGGATGATAGGTTCTTCTCTTTCCGGAGTGACTTTTGTATCTGTTCCCGGAATGGTCAGAGGTTTTGATATGACCTACATGCAAATGGTTCTGGGTTTTTTACTGGGATATGCAGTGATAACCTTTATTTTATTGCCTTTGTATTACCGGCTGAATCTCACCAGTATTTATACCTACCTGGAAAATCGTATTGGTCCGAGAGGATATAAAACCGGCGCTTCCTTTTTCTTACTGGCCCGGACAATCATGGCGGCTACCCGTATGTATATTGCGGTAATCATCTTACAAACTTTTGTCTTTGACAAGTGGCATATTCCTTTTGGGGCGACTACCTGCATTTTTCTGATAATGATCTGGTTATACACATTCAGAAGCGGGGTGAGAACAATCATCTGGACCGATATGTTACAAACTATTTGCCTGCTTACTGCATTGATTTTAATTATCTGGCAGGTTGCAGACAGACTAAATCTGGATTTTCAAGGGATTGTAAGTGTCATTAAAGAAAGTCCCCATACCCGTATATTTGTTTTCGATGATTGGTTTTCCAAACAACATTTCCTTAAACAGTTTCTCAGTGGTATGTTTGTTACCATTGCAATGACTGGTGTTGACCAGGAAATGATGCAAAAAAATCTGTCTTGTAAGAACTTGCGGGATGCACAAAAAAACATGTGCTGGTATGGATTTTCTTTTGTTCCCGTTAACTTTCTGTTTCTTTGCCTGGGCATATTATTGCTCTTTTTTGCTGCTGAAAATCAGATCAGTTTACCTGTCCTTTCAGATGATATATTGCCAACATTAGTTACAGAAGGATATCTGGGTAATATTTCTTTAATCTTTTTCATCCTTGGAATTATTGCCGTCACTTTTTCCAGTTCGGATTCTGCACTAACAGGATTAACCACCTCTTTTTGCATAGATATTCTGAATACGTCTCAATATCAGGAAGCAAAAGCCAAACGCCTGAGACTTCTGGTGCATCTGCTGATATCCATTGCCTTCATTGTAATCGTATTGATATTCAGGATTGCGAACAATGGCAGCATCATTGACGCCATCTACATGGTCGCCTCTTATACCTATGGCCCATTATTAGGATTATTCGCATTCGGTTTGCTGAACCAAAGAAAAACAAACGACAAATGGGTACCCCTTATATGTATCCTCGCACCCATACTTTGCCTTGGACTAAACCGGCTATGCCAAAACACCATACAATATTCATTCGGATATGAAATGCTGATTGTGAATGCGGGACTGGTAGTTGGGGGGCTTTTTATTTTTTCTTCGAAAAAACAAAAAAAATGACAATTGACACCTTGATTTTTTTGTTATTTTACATCAAGGCAAAAAGTAAACTTCGAAAGGTTTACTTGATTTTTGTTATAATCCCATCCTCAGTAATAGAAAGCGCTGTCCCTGGAAAATCCAGTATAGTCAGACGGCGAATCTCCTTTGCCGCTGCATGGTTTGTATCCAATACCGGACCATTCTTGTCTAATTGAAGGGCTGATATAATTTCTCCTTTCTGAAAAACACCCTTATTATCAGTCCATACTTTTACTATTGGAGCATATCCGCTGATGCCACTGATACTAAAATCACCTGATGTACAAAAGTTTCCCATGCTATAGATAATGAACCTATCTCTGTATAATTCGGCTGCACGTACTACATGCGGTCCGTGTCCGAATACAACATCAGCTCCGGCATCGATTACTGCATGGGCAAATTCATAGACATTTCCACGGTTTTCTCCGTAAAAGGTTTCAGTTTTACGGGGAACGCGATTGTGGGATTTTCCTTCAGCACCACCATGAAAGGAGACAATGACAATATCACAATCTTTATTCAACTCTGCTACTATTTTTTTTGCATGAGCAATATCTGTGATTCTGACAGTTGCCGTATTGGGTGCAAATCCACAAAAACCATATTTGATTCCATCAATTTCAAAACGGGCTGTTTCGCAAACATTTTCCAATCCGGCATATGCAATTCCGGCTTTCTTCAAAACATTAACGGTATTTTCTCTTCCGGCCGGACCGAAATCTCCCATATGGTTGTTGGCTATGTTCATTACGTCAAAACCGGCATCTAAGAGTCGGTCGACGTATCGTTCGGGCATTCGAAAAAAGTAACATCCACTCTTACAAGGCTTTGGAGTTCCCCCGCTATTCAGGAAACTTCCTTCGAGGTTACCAAAAGTTACATCGGCATCTTTCAATATGTCTTTCACTTCCCGTAACAAGTCTTTTCCGTCATTAGGCGGTAATTTTTCGTTACCCGGATAATTGGAGCCTAACATGATATCACCTGTTCCAATAATAGATACGGTTGTTTTTTTCGCTTGTTGAGCAAAAGATAAAGAGGTTGAGAGCAATAAAGCTGTCAAAGTAATCGCAATTGTTTTGAAATATAGCATAAAATAGTTGATTTTTAGTTTGGGACAAAGATAGTGTATTAATTGTCAATTATCAATTAAAATGTGTTATCCATTTGTTTTCCGGTAATTCAGCATTGCCCAGGTATTGAAAAATATGGCAAAACCAATGATTGAGAATAATTGAGGAAGGATATCCTGCAAAGCGCTTCCTTTCATGAAAACCAATCGGATAACTTCCACAAAATAGCGGACAGGATTAAACGCAGTGACCGTTTGTGCCCACTCCGGCATGCTGCTGATGGGTGTAAAAAGGCCACTGAGCAGAAAAAAGATAATCAGGAAAAAGAAAGCTGTAAACATGGCTTGTTGTTGCGTATCGGAATAGGTGGAGATCACTAATCCGGCACCAAGAAAAGCAAGAAGATAAAAAAAGGCAAACAAGTAAATAAGCAGTACATTTCCCAATGGGAAAAGTCCGTATATCAGCCAGGCTACAAATAAACCGATGGTAAGAATAACAAAACCGATGATCAGGAAAGGGATCAATTTACCTAGTAAAAATGTAGCTTTGGAAATAGGGGTTACGTTGATTTGCTCAATGGTGCCTATCTCCTTTTCTTTTACAATATTCAATGCAGATAAGACACCACCTATCAGTGTAAGCAACATGACCAGAATTCCGGGTACCATAAAATTCCGGTAATTCATTTCTACATTGTATTTATAATATGGTAAAGCACGAATGAGTCCCACCGGCTGATTTCCGGTTTGGGAGGAAGCTTCCTCAAGTAAACCTGCATGAACCATTAAATCCTGATTAAAATTCATAATGATCTGACTGAGATATGCAGAACCCAATCCTGCCTTTTGTCCGTTTACTGCATTGACAGAAAGCATCAGGTCAGATTGTTGTTCCCGTCGCAAATCATCTTCAAAATTCCGGGGTATTTCCAGTATCAGATCTGCTTCATTCTGATCTACCATTTTCAAAGCATCTTCATAAGCATTTGAAAATCCGGTCAACTGAAAATATCCGGAAGAAAGAATCTTTTCTGTCAATTGTGAAGAATAAGTACTATAATCATTATCGATAATACACAACGATATATTTTTCTGTTCAAATGTTGCAGCCCAGGGCAAAATCAGCAACTGAATAACAGGCAATGCAACAATAAGTTTTAGAATCATCTTGTCACGCATGATTTGCAGGAATTCTTTCTGCAATAAATATTTCAACTGTCTCATAACCTGTTCTTAAAACGTTTTACACTCACAATCAACAAGAAAATTGTCATTGCCAACAAAACAGACATTTCTTTCCAGACAGACATAAATCCTAATCCTTTAATCATTACATCTTTGACAGCCAGGATAAACCATTTAGCAGGGATAATATGGGATATCATTTGTAATATTCCCGGCATACTCTCTATAGGAAATATCAATCCGGATAAAAGCATTGTAGGCAACATCAATCCAACCCCGGAAATCAACATGGCAGCCTGCTGGGTATTGGTTACAGACGATATCAATAAGCCCAAAGCCAAAGAAGAAAGAATAAATAAAGTACTTAAAAATAAAATCAGGAAAATATTTCCTGCAATAGGAACCTGTAAAATAAAAACGGAAATCAACAAAATGCTTAGTACATCTATAAAAGAAATTAACAGATATGGAACTGCTTTTGAGAGTACTACAAATATCGGCTTTACAGGGGAGACAAGCAATATCTCCATTGTCCCTTGTTCTTTTTCTTTCACAATGGAAATGGAAGTCATCATGGCACAAATCAGCATCAATATCAATCCCATAATGCCCGGAACAAAATTATAAGCGCTTTTCAGTTGAGGATTATATAACATTTTTATTTCCGTATGAATGGAATAGGGAGTCTTACTTCCGCTGGATTGTTGGTATTGCATCAATATCTGTTGTACATAGGAGGTAACAGTAGATGCTTCATTGGGATCGGATGCATCAGCTAATATCTGGATATCGGCAGTTCCCGTACGTTTCAGGTCATCATCAAATGAAGAAGGAATGATCAGTGCCAACTTGATCTTTCCTTGTTGAAAACCAGTCTCAACTTCTTTGAAAGTATGAAAATCAGCATATAAATCGAAATATTTACCGGCATTAATTTCTTCTACAATTTGCCGGGAAACAGTACCTTTTGACTCATCTAATACAGCAAATGGGGTATTGTTAATTTCAGTCGTAATGGCAAAACCGAAGATAATAAGTTGTGCAATAGGCATTCCCAGCAACATCATCATGGTACGCTTATCACGAAAAATGTGATAATATTCTTTTCGTACAAATGCTCCGAATTGTTTCATTTTCCTAATTATCAATTGTCAATTCTTACCGCTTTCCTCGCCAACGAACGAAAAACTTCATCCATATTATCTACCTGATAAATTTTTCGTAAATTTTCAGGAGTATCAAGAGCTTCTATCCGACCATCCACCATGATAGAAACCCGGTTACAATATTCGGCTTCGTCCATATAATGTGTAGTCACGAAAACAGTAATTCCTTTTTCTGTTGCCTGGTAAATCATCTCCCAGAATTTTCTCCGGGCAATAGGATCCACTCCTCCGGTTGGTTCATCCAAAAAAACAATTTTTGGCGTATGGAAAATAGATACGGCAAAAGAGACTTTTTGTTTAACTCCCAAAGGAAGAGATTTTACCATGAAATTTTTTTCTTTATCTAAACCCAGTTCGGATAATGACTCTAAGGTCTTATGTTTGATATCCTTATCACTCATTCCATAGATACCTCCGAACAGTCGCATATTTTCTGTGACTGTCAAATCTTCATACAACGAAAATTTCTGGCTCATATAACCGATACTCCGCTTTATCAGGTCGGATTGACGGTAAATATCATAACCATTGACGGCGCCTTCGCCGGATGTTGGTGACAACAAACCACACAACATACGCATAGCCGTGGTTTTACCGGCTCCATTAGCACCCAGAAAACCAAAAATTTCTCCTTTATTGACAGTAAAAGAAATATTATTGACGGCGATAAAATCTCCGAAACGTTTGGTCAGACGATTGGTTTGTATTACAGTTTCCATGTTTATTGCATCAATTGAATAAAACAATCTTCTACGGAAGGTTCTATTTCCCGAATCCCTTCAATGGGTAATACCTCCCCTTCTTTGAAAGTAATATGTAAATGTTCTCCGAAAATATAGCAACTATCTACCTGAGGATTTTCCCGTAAATCTTTAAGAAGATGATAATTATCGGCAGATTTTACGGCATATAGTTTTTTCGGATATCCGGCAATAATCTTTCCTGGGGTTTCTACGGATAAAATCCTACCATATTGTATCAAAGCAATCCGGTCGCACAAATTAGCTTCATCCATATAAGGAGTAGAAACCATGATAGTGATATTTTCTTTTTTCAGTTGCTGCAACATTTCCCAGAATTCTTTCCGGGAAACAGGATCCACACCGGTAGTCGGCTCATCCAGAAATAAAACCAAGGGTTTGTGTATCAAAGCACAACACAAAGCTAATTTTTGCTTCATACCTCCCGACAGCTTGCCTGCTTTACGTGATTTGAATGGTTCGATCTGCACATAAATATTTTTGATCAGATCATAATTTTCTTCTATAGATGTATGAAAAACTTTTGCAAAAAAATCCAGGTTCTCACTTACTGTAAGATCCTGGTAGAGAGAAAATTTACCGGGCATATAACCAATCATATTCCGTATCTGCCGGTAATTTTTCACCACATCCAAGCCTTCTACCGAAGCGCTTCCTTCATCAGCAAGCAACAAAGTGGTAAGAATATGGAAAAGACTTGTTTTTCCGGCGCCATCAGGGCCAATCAGTCCAAACAATTCCCCTTTTTGTATCCATAAGGAAATATCTTGTAAAGCCTGAATTTCTCCGTACTTTTTAGAAATATTATTGATTGAAATCGCTACTTTCATCGTTTTCAACTTTCAATTAAAATCAACGTCTCCATACATTCCTATTTTGATCAATCCGTCTGTATTTTCAACAGCAATTTTTACAGCATATACTAAGTTCTGCCGTTCATCTTTCGTTTGAATGGTTTTAGGAGTAAATTCTGCTTTATCTGTAATCCAGGTCACCTTTCCCTGATATGATTTTTCATTTTTTCCATCTGTACTGATAAATACGGTTGCTTTCCCTCCTACTTGCACCCGTGACAACTCACTGGCAACAACATATGCTCTGAGAAATAAATTTTTCGTATCTGCAATTTTATAAAGTGGTTTACCGGGAACGGTAACTTCTTTGGCTTCTACATATTTATTCAGAACTGTTCCCTCTATCGGATTGATAATCCGGCATTTTGACAACTGGTCTTCAATCTGGGCAACCTGTATTTCATAAGAAGCGCCCTCTTCTGTCAGGCTGTTCACCGAATTAGACAAAGAATTGATCTGTGCAGCCAGGTTTCCCCTCAGAACATTTAATTGAGATTCAGCATCATCCACCTGTTTCTGAGTAGCAGCATTGGCTTTGAAAAGATTCTCCATTCTTCTTTTTTCTGTTTCAGCTTTCTGTATCTGCTCTTTGGTCGCAGCTATTTGCGCAGAAATATTCGGACGGCGCAAATTTATTGCTTTCTGAGCTGTCTGTAATTGTAATTTTTTCAAAAATAACTGAGTACTATCAACATAACCAACACATTTTCCCATACCCAGCAAGTCTCCTTCTATAATGTCAAACGCTTCTATTTTCCCGGAAGCTTCAGAAGAAACAATCACCTCTGTAGCCTCAAATGTACCGGAAGCATCGCGATCAAACTTATTACGGTTACAGGAAACGAATAAAAGAAGCAGAATAATGGAGAATTTAAAATCCTGAATTTTGAATTTTGAATTTTGAATTTTGAACAAATTATTTGTTTTCATATGTATCTGTATTATTTTTATTTGTTTATATCATATAGTGGCTTGGAATCAACCGGAAATCAATAATTCTCAATTGTCAACTCCTTTTGTATTCCTATAATTATACACATCCAGCAAATATTGCACTTCGTGTAAGACCTTTGATTGCCGGGACTGACTTTCGGCATTGATATCCTTGATCAGGTCATTGATTGTATAAACTCCGTTTTCATATTTACTTTCGGAAGCTTTTTTAACCCTATTACGGAGCGTAATGATTTCGTCATCTTTTTTCATTAATTCTTTGCTTTTCAATACCTCATTGTATAATTGCATCAATTGTAAATTGGTATTGAAAAGGAATGTTTCCTGTTGAGTATTTACCAAATTTTTATTGGTATTTATCAGGCGTTTGCTATTTTTAGTGGAATAAAGATTTCCAAAATTCCAGGACATTTTTACCCCTCCTATTCCAAAAAATTCAAATTCATTGGACAACATATTCAAACCTGGTTTCCCATATCCACCTTGTAGAAAAAGAGAAAACCGGGGCATATTACCTGAAGAAATCACACTTTCCCGGGCATCATACAATTCCCGTTGTTTTTCATATAGTCCGATCTCCGGTCGCTCAATATCAGACAACGGATTAATTATCCCATCTACAGGTTTCTCCAACACGGTATTCTCTTCGATCGTTTCATTGATCAATGCAGAAAGCATTTGCTGATATGATCTTTTGAGAGATGTCACTTCGGTCCTTTTCTGCTCTGTATTCAGTATTTCCACCTGAACGGCATCTACATCCGATTGAGTAGCAGTTCCGTTTGCCAGGAATGCCTTAACCATCTGATAACTATTTTGTAAATCTTCCTGTAAAATATTTAACTGGTTCAACTGCTCATCAACAGTCAATAATCCAAAATACAGGCGATTCACCTGATCCCTTATCTGATACAAGCTGACTTCCAGTTGCTGACGGTCTACCTCTTTATTCGCCTGGGATATTTTTTTTTGTGACCGTATAGTTCCTCCATCCCAAATCGTTTGAGACAAATCAACGGTGGCTTTATACTGGTCTTTGTCTAAAAGAGGAACATCAATTCCCGGCATATTGATTGGAAAATGTACCACATCCGATTGATATGTAGCCTGAGCATTCAAAGAGATCTGGGGAAGATAAGATTTCGACAAATTAGACAATGTATATTTTTCTGAAAGATCAATCAAACCATATTGTTTGATCAAAGGATAATTCTCCTTTGCCTTTTGCTGGCAATATTCGATTGTCAAATTGTTGTGTGCTGAAAAATTCACACAAAACAAGAGGAAACATCCGAAAAACAGCA
>JAVBMQ010000131.1:0-57831 GCA_031552335.1 Bacteroidales bacterium
AAAACAAAAGTATCTAGTTCCGGAGAATGTGTTTTTTTGCAATAATAGAGTAAATGTGAGTTGGGGAGGGTTTAATCAGGTTATTGCAACTTTGCATTTAATTCAGGATTTTATTGAAAAGAATATTTACTGTGAATATATCCATTTAATCAGTGGTCAGGATTTTCCCATAAAGACCAATGAATATATGAAATATTTTTTTGAACAGAAGAAACACACAAACTTCATTTGTTATTTTCCTCTTCCGTACCAACGTTGGCCTCAGAACAAAGGCTTAGACCGGATTCATTATAAATGGCAGATTGATGAAATAGGGATTCAAAAAGCCAGAATGCAGGTAAGAGATCAAAAAATGAAAGAAGAATTAGTTCCCTTTCCTGAAGGATATAATCCCTATGGAGGCGATCAATGGTGGTCTCTAACATACGAATGTATCGCATATTTAGCTAAAACATGTAATCCTGATAACATCCTTTATAATTTCTACAAAACCACTTTGATCCCGGACGAGATGTTTTTTCAAACCCTGTTAATGCATTCGGAATTCAAAAATACCATTGAAAATACTCATTTACATTATATCGATTGGGATAGTGGACCGGAACGTCCTAAATGTCTAAGAATGGAAGATTTCGATAAACTGAAACAATCGGAAAATTTATTTGCCCGTAAATTTAATGACTTTATTGATTACAGGGTGAAATATAAACTAAGAAATGAAATTTTAACAGCTAAGACACAAGATAACATTGATAAACAAACATCTGATTTCAGATACGCTTTTTTATTGGCAACCCATCAAATAAATGATTTTGTTCTACAGCAATACAATCTGTTACAACAATCTATCCCATCCAATGGAGATTTGTTTCTCTTAATACACCATGAAGAAGAATGGGAGAATTTAAATTTACCCCAGTACATCCGGTATTATACATTTAATATGGATAGTTTAAATGCCTTAGAATACTATGCCATAGATGATAACATTATCCCGGGAAGCAATCATTTTCCTGTTTTACAATTTTACAAAGATCATCCCGAATATGATTACTATTGGAACATTGAATATGATGTGCATTTTTCCGGTAACTGGAATGACTTTTTTGAAACAGAAAATCAGGTACAGGCAGATCTTTTAACTTCTCATATCCGGAAATTCTCAGAAGAACCATCCTGGTATTGGTGGCAGACATTGATACTAAAAACAATGAAAATATCGACAAAGGATTATTTTCGTTCTTTTAATCCCATTTATCGAATTTCAAAAAATGCATTGGTATGTATAGATGAGTGCTTATTAAAAGGGAATGCCGGTCATCATGAAGTATTAATCCCTACTATTCTGAATTTTCTGGGTTATACAATCGCTGACTTTGGAGGAAGTGGCACATTTGCAGCCTCTGACAGAAAAAACAAATGGTATTTTTCGGAAGGATTAAATAGTGAACACCCTTTTGAAGGGATAACAATGAGATACCGACCGGAATTCAAAAATATCAAGGAAATCAACCAAAAGGACAAATTGTATCATCCGGTAAAGTTTTTGCTGGAGTGATATTTTTTGTTGAACATATTCATGATTTTTATCTAAGTTTGTACATGAAAAATCTACTGAAGACTTTTGTCATTTTTATCCTAATGCTCTTTTTGAGTTTTGTTTCCTGTTTTTCAAAAGCTCAAAATGATACTCCTATTATTGAAAAATTAGCGTTTGAAGAAGATTCTTTGTATTCACTAAAAGGTGCTATGTATTTGCCAACCGGAAGTAAGTTTAACAAGATTGTAATTTTTCTCACATCTGTTTGGTATGAGCCAAATCTTGACTTTACTAACATTAACCCCACAATAAAAAGAGATATACAATGTTTGCTTGAAAATAAAACCGGAGTATTGCTTCTGAGTAGAGACAGTTGTTTGTTAGTTCCAGGTAAGCAATCTTTGATGCATATACAAACAGCCGCTTCTGACACAGAGAAAGCACTACAGTATTTACGAAAGACAAAAAAATACAAGAAGGTTCCAATTGGCATTATGGGGGCAAGTGAAACCGGATGTGCGGCTTCAATTGTGGCTTCCCGAAACAAAGATATCGCTTTTGCTATTTTGATTTCTACTCCGGGAGTAACAGGCTTTGAAGAAAATGAATATGACAGAACCTGTTTATATTCTAACATGATGTTCCCACCTATTTTTTCTACAGTCTTTGCTGATTCCGTATATTTTTTTGAAGGAGAGAAATTCACATACAATATTGAAACAAAACAGGTTAGATCATTGTATGATAATTGTTACAGAGGGATCATAGATGTAGGACGCCAAATCATTCCGAAATATGAAAATTATGATTCTATTGCCATACATGCAAGTGAATTATTTTACAAAAAATGGGATGGAACAAACATAAAACCATATATTACAAATCTGAATGGAGAATCCCAGACCCGGACTGAAGAATGGGTACAAATGATTGTTAGGCTTGTAATCTCACCTCGTTATATTGAATTTTCCAGATGGAATCCTAAAGAATATCTTACAGCAATTGAATGTCCTACTCTAATGTTATATGGTGAAAAAGACCTGAATATTAATTTAAGAGCAGGGATTGATTCTGTACAACAGATTATAAAAAATTACAAATTGTCCAATTTTACACTGAAATCTTACGAAGGATTAGATCATTTTCTATCTCCTTATAAGGAAGAAAAAGAGGGAGTGCCTCAAGGCACAACGAAGTCTGATTTTACGATTCCCGATTCTGTTTATGCAGATATAAGTAAATGGATAAATAAAATACATAAATGATGGATAAACTATTTGAATCAATTAATGACCAAATAAGCAAGCGAGCAAAAGTAGCAAACTCGTTAGGTTTAGAAGAAGACTTCAATATTAATTTTCATAATTATCGCTAGCCCTTTTCAATTTGATCTTCATAAAATTAACCAAATGCTGAGGCTCTAATATCCTTATACCATTAGCAAAACCTAAAAACTCCCGCTGAAGTTCCTGGTTAATCACAACTTCTATTTCAAAAACCATACTTCCGTCCTGATTTCTTTCAATTACTTGCTGACTTCGGTGAATTGGTTTGGTCAGGATATAAGGTGCATCATTATTCCCAGCCAGAAATCGTATTTTTTCCGCTTTGGAATGTATGCTTTTAGTCACACCAACCAGGTCATTGAAAAAAGTAGCCGGATCGAAAAGTGAATTTTCAATAAATCGTTCATTAGGGTTTGTTTCTAAAGCATGCATACGATCAAGTGCGAGATTTCTCAGCGTTCTGCTCTTTTTCTCCAATCCGAAAACAAACCACCGGTTGCGGTACTCTTTCAGTAAGTAAGGATAGAAAGTAAAGGTTCCTGCAGAGCGGGCCTTGAATGAACGGTATTTGATACTCAGTGTTTGTTTGTTGACAATAGCATGATAGACAATATCCAAATGCTCCAGGCCTTTTAGATTCTCATTCTTTTCAAAATCAATAACCGGAATGGTATGTTGCTTTGCAGAAGTTACATGGTCTTCCAGCCGGCTGACAATGTCTGTCATCCCTGTGAAATAATTAAAACCTCTGAATTGCCGCAATACTTCTACGGCTTCCGACATCACTTTCAGGTCTTGTTCGGAAAGTGGGGTATTAGTGATGCTGTAATCCGGATCTTCATAAGTATAATATTTGTTCTCATAAACGATAATCGGAGCATTGTAGCCTAATTTTTCACTGCGCATCAGTTGTATGTCCATCTGAATAGTACGCTTGCTGATTCCTTTTTCGATGCCTTCGAATTCGTAGAGGGCATCGGAACAGGCATCAATCAGGTACTCCAATGTCCATTTTTTATAACGGTTGCGGAGGCAGGTATCGATGGTTTTATAACGGATGAGGGCATTTCTGTTGGCAGGCATAATGATTAGGATTTATTTTTCTTTTTCAAATAATCAATCGGATTTAAATAGAACATTTTCTTCCATCCCTGTTTATCACTATCAATGCGCCAGGGATATGGCACCAGTGTGACAATTGCATAATGAAGATGTGCTGGAGTAGTTGCTGCATTCCCTGTTTTTCCAACAGTTCCAATTGATTTACTTTCATTGACCCATGTAAATGGTTTGGCGTATATATCTTTTAAATGTGCAAAATAATGTACTCTCCATTTAGCACCCAAAACAAGAACAAAATTTCCTCCCCTGCCATTTTCTCCGGAAGCAATGACCAGTCCGGGTGTTGAAGAAAAGATATTCGTACCTTCTTTGGCAAAAATATCAACACCTTTATGAGTGACCGATTTTCCCCAAGGATAGTACCAGAATGTATTTGCATTGTAGCTCTTACTATTCCCTCCTTCTACGGGCATGGTAAACCGTTGAGGAATGAGAAATCCGATTATAATGATGGTTAAGATACTCCAACCAACTTTTTTCTTCACTTTTTTCATAAAATATTTATCTAATATTCAGCAAATTGCAATTTATTTTCCACAAAAGTAAAAAAATATTTTTCATTACGCAAAAAAATTGCGCACCTATAGAAATATCTTTGCAAAGTCAAACGATAAAAACAAAAAGTTATGAAATTCAATCTTATCAGCAAAGGAAAAAATCAGGTTGTGAATCACGAGAATGCACCTGCTTACAAATTGTCTCCGGAGTGGAATTTGTATACCACTGTGGTAACTTCCTCTTTGAGCGATAAGTTTTATGAAAAGACTTCCGAACGCTTGGAATCCCTTCGTAAACTGATTGGAGAGAATGACCCGCAATTTGTTGCCCGTTTGGCAGTTTATGCAAGAGAACAAATGAATCTTCGTTCCATACCATTGGTATTGGTCGTCGAATTGGCAAAAGTGCACACAGGAGATTCCTTGTTAAGCCAAATGACGACAAGAATTGTTCAACGTGCAGATGAAATCACGGAGTTGCTTGCTTATTACCAAATGGCAAACGAGCGGAGAGGTGCTAAAAAATTGAACCGTTTGTCTAAACAGTTACAAGCTGGATTGCAAAATGCTTTTAATAAGTTCGACGAATATCAATTCGCTAAGTATAACCGCGATGCGGAAATAAATTTGAAAGATGCTTTGTTTCTGGTTCACCCAAAAGCAAAAGATGAGGAACAGCAACTGATTTTCAACAAAATCGTTGAAGATAACCTGCAAACTCCTTATACATGGGAAACGGAATTGTCTGCTTTGGGACAAAACAAATTTGAATCGGAAAAAGCTAAAAAAGCAGCTTTCACTCAAAAATGGGAAGAATTGATTGATAGCGGGAAAGCAGGCTATATGGCTTTGTTACGGAATTTGCGTAACATATTGGAAGCCGAAGTTTCTTTGAATTATATCAACCGGGTTTGTGAAACGATAAGTTCTAAAGAAAATGTGCTTAAATCCAAACAATTGCCATTTCGTTTTCTGGCTGCATACAGGGAATTGTCGCGAATCAATTCTGGTTATGCTTCCAAAATAATGAATGCGCTGGAAGAAGCCGTGAAAATTGCTGCCGGAAATATAACTGGTTTCGATGAATCAACAAAGGTATTGGTGGCATGTGATGTTTCAGGTTCCATGCAACGGGCGATTTCTCCGAAAAGCAAAGTGATGAACTATGATATCGGGTTGATGCTTGGCATGTTGTTGAAATCCCGCTGCAAAAATGTAGTATCCGGAATATTCGGGGATACATGGAAAATCGTCAACCTGCCGGATAGCGGAGTTTTATCCAATGTAGATGCTTTTTACAAACGGGAAGGCGAAGTCGGATATTCTACGAATGGATATTTGGTAATCAATGATTTAATTGACAGGAAAAAGGTGATGGATAAAATCATGATATTCACCGACTGTCAATTATGGAACAGCAATGGAGGTGATACTCAACTGAAAGATGTTTGGAAAAAGTATAAAACTATTGCTCCGGAAGCCAAACTGTATTTGTTCGATTTGGCAGGATATGGACAGGTTCCGTTGGATATTACCAAGGATGATGTACATTTGATTGCCGGATGGTCTGATAAGGTATTCGATATCCTGTCAGCCATAGATAACGGAAGTGATGCTTTGAAAGAGATCAAAGCAATCGAATTATAACTAATAAAAGCAAGTGCCGTAAATAAGAGTTCCTTCGGGTCGCCGGTTCGACTCCGGCCATCGTAAGATGTAGCTCAGTGGGTAGAGCAGTTAAATAGTCTCTTGTTGACCTGTCGCCTTGCTTTTTTCAAAACCCTCCATAGCTTAAAAGGAAAAGCCTGCGGAAAAATTGACTTAACACCCATGTTATGAATCCCTTTATGTTTGTCGCTCTCCTATTTAACTCTTAATTTGTAATTAATTATGCAAAAAGTAATTTCAACAGAAAGAATCCCAATCAAAATGTGGTTGGACGAACCGGAAGAAGGTTCTGTTATGCAAGCTAAAAATCTGGCAAATTTGCCATTTGCTTTTAGACAAATATGTCTGATGCCGGATACACACCAAGGCTATGGAATGCCAATCGGTGGAGTATTGGCCACTAAAGGTGTCATTATCCCGAATGCAGTTGGAGTAGATATCGGTTGTGGTATGTGCGCTGTGAAAACTAATATTCAGGCAGAGACTATTTCCAAGGAAGAAATAAAAAAAATAATGGTTGGTATACGGGAACAAGTTCCGTTGGGTTTTGATCGGCATAAACAATCTCAGGACGAGAACCTGATGCCTCAGGAGTTTAATATCGACGAACTTCATATCATCAAAAACCAATATCAGGCCGCTTTGAAGCAGCTGGGAACTTTAGGTGGCGGAAATCATTTCATTGAGTTGCAGCGTTGTACTGATGGTTATTTGTGGGTCATGATCCATTCCGGAAGCCGTAATCTGGGAAAACAGGTTGCCGACCACTATAATAAAGTGGCAAAGAAAATGAATGAACTTTGGTTTTCTGCTGTCAGCCCGAAAACAGATCTGGCCTTTCTTCCATTTCAAACGGATGAAGCGCAGAAGTATTACAAAGAAATGCGTTATTGTACTGCATTTGCATTTGCTAACCGCCGGTTGATGATGGAGCGAATCCAACAGTCTATTTCTGATGTAGTTAACAATGTGGAGTATGATCCGATCATTAATATCGCCCATAATTATGCTGCTTTTGAAGAACATTTCGGAGAGCAGGTAATTGTTCACCGAAAAGGAGCAACTTCTGCCCAGGCCGGAGAAACAGGAATTATCCCGGGGTCCCAGGGAACAAAGTCATACATTGTAGAAGGCTTGGGAAATCCCGAAAGCTTTATGAGTTGTTCACATGGAGCCGGACGTGCTTTAAGCCGGAGTGCTGCCATAAAAACATTGGATCTGGCAGCCGAAAAACAGAAACTCGATGAACTGGGAATTATCCACTCTGTGAGAAGTCAGTCGGATCTGGAAGAAGCCTCTTCTGCTTATAAAGATATATCACAGGTCATGACTTTTCAGTCTGATTTGGTGAAAATTAAAACAGAGTTAAGTCCACTGGCGGTGATAAAGGGATGAGAAAATTAAATGATTTCCGGCATAATTTCCTCACACTGTTTCCGATAAAATCTCAGATACTCTTCTGGTTCAATTAATCGGGGATAAGACATTACCCACATCTCTACACTACCGGTTTCCTTATGATAGGGAGGCAGGTAGTGTTTGATTTCATTCTGCACAAATCCTAATTTCAGGTAGAAATTCTTTCTCCGTTGTGTGATTGCATCCACAACAGGTTCTATTTCTAATAATACCGGAATTTCATTATCAGACATCCATTCTGATAAAAAGATACTCCCATAACCGGATGAACGGGAATCAGGAGTAATGGCATAATGCTCTACAAAACGGATGCCATCACAATTCCACCAACCAATTATTCCAAGTACCTTTTCCTGCTCAATCCAGGCCTCCAGGAAATAAGTCTTATCGGAAAATATACGTATCTGATCTTCCAGAGTTCTTCTTTCAGAAAGGGGAAAGGAAGTTTCGCAAATCTCCCATACTGCATTGAAAATCGGATGATTGGTTGTATTTATATGAATTCGTTTCATTTTTTATTTAGCAGAAAATAATATTCTGTATTCTTGTATGGCTAAAGTATCTTTTGCTGTTAATAAATTCTTGGCACTTTCATTAAATTCATTAAGAAAAGTACCCCACATCCAACTTCCGGACCAATCATCATTCAACGATAATTTATATGCCGTAAAACATAGTTCTAATCTATTATAAGAACCATATCCCACAACTAATGCTTTTTTTAAATATTGATTGAAATCTACAGGAATATTTTGGGTATCGTATTTTAACAGAGAAGAAGGAGATATTCTATCATTTTGTTCTTGACACACAAAATATTTGGAATGAAACAAAAACAGATCTCCTTTTTTTTCAACATTATGTCCATCATATACAAAAGAAAAAGAGACACTATCTCGTGAATGGAAAATGATGGTGTCTTTTTTTTCTATGATATTATTGGTTGGTAGATTGAAACATTCAGCATCTTGTGTGAAACTTTTGATAATCTCACGATCAAATATTTCTTTTTTATTAATGAACATTCTTACATTGGATACCTGTGTTATTTTGTTTGTATATAGAGTTGTCGGAAAAATTTCTATGCTATCATTATCCTTTTCACATGAATATAAAAATCCGGAAATAAACAGTGCTAAAATAAAAATTGTTTTTTTCATTTTTCTATGCTTGAAATTAAACGATTCTGATTTTTATTGCAATTTACTTACAAAAATACATGAAAATTCAAAGCATAATTATTTCTTGAAGAATTATTTGTGAATCTGATTTTTCTATTGATAGAATTCTGGAGTGTAACAATATTGTATAGTGTTTGGAAGCCTTTTTAATTTTTGTCAATGGATGGAAAAGTTACAGAAGGAATATGAACTTTTTAATATCGTTCTTTGTTTTTATCATAAGTAAAGAATTAAATTCTCATTCAAATGAAAATCTTCAAAGTAATATCGTTTATCTTTTTACTTTTTTCTTTTATCAGTTTGCAAGCGCAACAAACTAATAAAGCTGTAAATGATACAATTCCCATTTATAACTTCCAACAATTTGAACCTTTACTGTATCCTGCATCTGCAGACAGTATTTATATTTTTAATTTTTGGGCCACGTATTGTGCCCCTTGTATCAAAGAAATTCCTTATTTTGAACAAGTTGGAAAAGCATATGCTTCTCAAAAAGTAAAAATAATATTGGTTAGCCTGGATCTCAAGTCACAGGTAACGTCCCGGGTAATCCCATTTATTAAACGCCAGAAGATAAATTCTGAAGTGATTCTGCTGAATGATCCGGATGCCAATGCCTGGATTGACAAGGTAAATCCTTCATGGGATGGAGCTATCCCGGCAACATTAATTGTCAAAGGAGACAGACGTGAATTTTTTGAAAAGTCCTTTACCAAGGATGAATTAGAACAAGTAGTTACTAAATTTTTACAATGATGAAAAAGATGATTTTTTTAGCGGTATTTGTTTGTGCCGTTGCCTTCAATATCTCTGCCCAAGGTTATAAAACAGGGGATGTTGCTGCTGATTTTAAATTAAAAAATGTGGATGGAAAAATGGTTTCTTTGTCGGATTATCCAGCAGTCAAGGGATTTATAGTTATTTTTACCTGCAATCATTGTCCGTATGCTCAGGCTTATGAGGACCGGATCATTGATCTGGATAAGAAATATAAAGCCTTAGGATATCCGGTTATCGCCATCAATCCGAATGATCCTGCTGTTCAACCGGAGGATAGTTTCTCTAAAATGAAAGAAAGAGCCAAAGAAAAAGGGTTTACATTTCCTTATTTGTTTGACGAAGGACAGAAAGTGTATCCGGTTTATGGGGCTGTCCGCACTCCCCATGTCTTTATTTTACAAAAAACAGACAAGGGGAATGTGGTTCGTTATATCGGAGCTATTGATGATAACTACGAAGATGCTTCAGCCGTTAAGACTCCGTATGTCGCCAATGCTGTGGATGCTTTACTGGCAGGTAAAACCGTCAGTCCGGATTTTACCAAAGCAATCGGTTGCACAATTAAAGCCACCGCAAAATAATTATTTCAAATAATCTTTCAAAAGGCAACCGGATAGACTGCGGATTCCTTCTACCAGTGATTCGCAGTTCATCACGGCGCCTTCTTTGCTGTTATGTACTCCATCAATAAAGCAGGAGGCTGTTTTTTCTTTTCCTGATTGTTCCAGTTTGACAGCAGAAAGTTCGTTCAGGTCTATAAAAAACACCCCTTCCTGTTCTGCAATTTCTTTCGACCATTTGCCGTATGTTTCGTTGCAACGGTTGACTTTGTCGCCTGTCCAACGATTGGTTGGTGTATGTGACAGAAGAATAACTGTTGCTCCTTTAGCTTTTGCCTGGCGGACATACAAGCGGAGATAATAACCGAATGTATGCACTTCTTCAATGCTTCCATCCCTTTCCATCACTACTTTTTCTGTTTCATTACCAATCCCTTTGAGTGATGCGCGTGCTCTGCCTGTATTCAGCGGACCTCCGTCATTATGTCCGAATTGGATGAAGACAAAATCTCCGGGCATAATGCCTGGCTGTACTTTATCCCATAGTCCTTCTGTGAAATAAGTCCGGCTACTCCTTCCTCCCAAAGCACAATTTTCAGAGGTGATTTTAGTAGCATCAAAATAATCTCCCAGAAAGCTTCCCCATCCCCACATATTACCTTCTCCTTTTCCCTTACCACACTTTACCGTAGAGTCTCCGATGAAAAAAGCAACTGGTTTTTTCCCTTGCCGGCTTTCACCAGCAACAATATCCCGTGGATTATTAGGATCTGTATACGTGAAAATAGGAGCAGTAGTTTCCTGTTCTACCGGATAGTATTGAATAGCGCTATCATTCATCTTAGGATGTTGTTTATTCAGCAGGTTGATCATTTCGGCTCCGGCCCAGATCACAGGTCCGTAGCCATGGGCTGCATAAACATTCACCGGGCGATAATAATAAAATGCCGGATCAAAAGCCATTCCGGTTCCCACACAAGTACCTTCAACTTGTCCTTGTGCATTGATCGCAGAGGCTACGGCATGCCATGCCAATTGGGCAACCGGCCCGTAAGCCAAGGCATCTATCCATCCTTTGTTGATAGCATGAGCGATACAATATACATAAATGGCAGTCGCAGAAGTTTCCAGATAAGAATCATTGCGGTCAAGTAATTGGTGCCAGAATCCATCTCCACTTTGACAAGCGGCCAATCCTTTTACATGTGCGCGCAATAATGCGATGATCTTCTCCCGTTGCGGATGATTGGTCGGCAAAGCATCCAAAACTTCACATTTGGTCAGGATTGCCCAACCATTAGCTCTTCCCCAATGGAAAGCAGGATGGTGCTGCATTTCTTCCACCCATCCGTGTCTATATAAACCTTTTTCCGGAACAAACATCTGTTCGGAAAATTGTAATACCTGTTTGACAGCTTCATTGTAGTAACTATCCTGATTGTCAGAAGCATAACGTCCCATCAAGGCTATGGGAGGGATTCCCATAAACATATCGTCTAACCAAAGGGTATTTTTTTGCGGACGATTCCGGGCAAAAGTACCATCGCTCAGGCGATATTCTTTAAATCGGATAAAATACATGTAATTATCTATCAAGGTATTCAAAGACAAAGATTTATCTTTCAATTGAGCCTTGATCATAGCTGCACAAACAGCTCCGGCATCATCCAAAGCATGAGGGGTAAGTATTTGTTTCATTTGCGGATCAACATCCCCGTATGTTTCCAATACCCTTTTGAAATGCGGAGTAACTTCTGCAAGGAAACGAAAACGGGAAGTAACATATTGCTGATAAGCCGAATCTCCTGTAGCTTCAGCTGCCGCCATCATGGCAGAATAGGTAACACCCCATTCGTAACTTGCCAGACGGAAGGCTCCACGTTCCAACTGAGCATCAGAAGTCATATGTTCATAGTCCTCAATTTGTTTTCCGGTATTTTTGTCCACAACCCTTGGAGGAGTACTTTCTTCCAGATAATGAAGTACCCGATCCATACTTTTTTTAATCTCACCGGTAGTTAATGCTCCATAGGGTATTTTATAATCCGGTTGCAACAAATGCAAAGGAGTATTAGAATCATTTTTTACTTCTTTTTTCTTTTGCGCAAAACCGGGCATGAACATCCCAACCAAAAATAATATTCCAACGATTTTCTTCATATCTAATTTAACTATTATGATTCATTTTTATGGTTTTCTATCCAATAGATCAATGCCCAGTCATGTTTAGAAGATTTGCGAGCCCTTGGCCCATCGGGCCATCGTGTCCGTAGCCGTGGGTGAAAACCCACAGAAGGAAAGGGTAATCAAACCTCATCGGGCACCGCGTTATCAGTGCTGTTAATCCAAAACCCAGTTGAACAAATGATATTTTTGTTTTTTATCAATTATTATCTAATAAACTACTGCACCGCTAATGCGGCGCGGGTTATCTTGCGATCATCCTTTCCGTGGGCTTTCACCCACGGCTACGGACACGATGGCCCGATGGGCCAAGGGCTCGCAAATCTTCTAAACATGACTGGGCATTGATCTATCCTAGTGCTTAAAGACTTTTGGCCTTAAGGAAAATATGCAGAAATCATTTCATATTTAATTCTCAGTCCAGTCCCCCAGCGTTTAATCTTTAACTTTAAACGTATACCCCCTAAAAGTCCCCTTCAATTCAGAACCGAAATAAAACCCAGCCTGAGTGGGTTGATTATACGCTACATTCTGGGTAGCAATACTGATACGGTAAACGCGGTCTTCCAAAAAAGTATGAAAACGGTATTCTGTAGGGATTGTAGACATATATAGATGCAAAGCAGTGTTATCTTTACTCTGCATCAGGACTTCTTCCCGCCAGTCTCCGATGATATCTCCCTGCAAACATGGGGTAGCTTTGGTACCGTTATTTGAAAGTGCATTTTCAAAAGTGACCAAAGGTTCACAAATTCCGGTATTCCAATTATATTTACTGACCGTATTTTTATCTAACATTTCCCGCAACAGGTCACCATCCCACCAGACAGCCATATTGACCGGCAGATTTTTCAGGTCGGATTGGATAACTTCTCCTTTCACAGAACGGAGACCTCCTGAGTCATATGACCACATTTCCATGCCTGGGTATCCCGGATGGATATCGGCAGCCATAGCTCTACCTACGTCTGTTTTACTTTTGACCTGGAAGATTACTTCTCCTGTCGCTGCATCGCGAAGGGTTGAGCCATCACGTTTGTTTTCATGACAATCCCAGACTTGCAATCCTTTCATATCAGGACTGAATTGTGAGAGATGTAAAGCATCTCCATGTCCCATCCCTGTCGTATATAAACCTTTTCCGTCATGATCGATGGCACAGGATCCATAGATAATTTCATCAAAACCGTCACCATCCACATCTCCTACCCGCAGGTTGTGATTGCCTTGTCCGGAATAACCTTCCCAACCCGGCAGACTGCTGTCAAAAATCCATCGTTGTTTAAGGTCTTTTCCATTCCAGTCATAAGCAACAAGCACAGCACGGGTATAATATCCGCGACACATGACAACACAGGGATTAGTACCTCCCAAGTGGGCAACACAAGCTAAGAAACGGTCACTCCGGTTGGCCCGGTTGTCTCCCCAGTCCATTAAGTTTCCTCTTTCCGGAACATAATCAATGGTATGCATAGCAGCTCCGGTTTGACCATCGAAGATAGTCAGGTATTCAGGTCCGGTCAGTATCCTTCCCTGATTTTTCAGGGGATCGGAGGGAGAACCTTTACCTCTCGGATCTCCGGCAGGAAAATCTCCTCCGCGAGGCTCTTGAGGATCGCCGGGTTCCCGGTAATCAGCATCCGGATTTCCGATGATATTACCTATACCATCCATAGCGCCATCGGCAGTTTTCATTACAATTTCTGCTTTTCCGTCACCATCCAAGTCGTATACCATGAATTGCGTATAATGTGCACCTGCCCGGATATTTTTTCCCAGATCAATACGCCAGAGTTTTTCTCCTTTCAACGTGTAACAATCGATCAGGACATTTCCTGTGTATCCGTCATGTGCATTGTCGTGCGCGTTAGAAGGATCCCATTTCAGGATGATTTCATATTCTCCATCACCATTCACATCACCTATTGATGCGTCATTCGCGGAGTAGGAGTAGCTTTCTCCTGCAGGACTTATTCCATCTGCAGGTTTGTCTAAAGGAATATTCAGGTATCCAATAGGTGCATTAGCCGGCAATTGATAATGTCCGCCTCCGTTTGTATCTTCCTTTCCCTTAATTACCGGATATACAATATAATCAGCCGATTCCTTTTCCGAATAAGCATCCCGGAAAAAAGTGACGTCCTTGATTGCTTTCTTAGTCAGGCGTTTGCCGTTGCGGTAAACATGGAAACTTACAGATTGAGAGTCTCTGGAAAGATAACGCCAGGAAATGAAGACTGTATCCGGATTTTCCCGGATAGCAATTACTCCTCTCCCTAAAACTTCATTGGTTTGAGAGATCCCTTTTTCCGGAAGCAAAAATGATAATATCAAAAAGAAGATAAATTTTTGAAATAAAAACAGAGTTGTTCTTTTTGTATTTTCCATTTGGATATCAGATAAAATTTTATGAACATTCTCGTTAAGCAATAGGCAGAAGCCAAATTTATTTGGATTATGCTATTGCGAGAAAATGACTAAGTTAATTGAACACTATGAATTACCGGGACAAATATACAGTAGAAAAACAGAAATCAAAAGGATGCATCGGACAAAAAATAGCATAAATAGGACATAAAAAAATATTTAAAATAAAACCCATCAAAAGTCAGGATGATTTCAATGTGTAAAAAAAATGAATTATAATGATACCCGTTCTATATTTTGTTTATTTTTGTACTGTAAGATATTTTCAAAGAAGAAAAAAACTCTGATAACTTTGTATTAAACCAATGAAAAAATGAGAATCAGATGAATGATGAGAAAAAACTTTTAAGAAATATCCGGGGGTGGACACTCTTTTATATTCTCTCCCTTGTATTTTGGGGTGTCACAGCATTTCCTTTACAATGGGAAATGGATATGCTTTGTAAGGTGTTATCTATTTCTCCGGATGTTTCTCCCGGAGCATATACCGGATTTAAATATTGGATTGCAACTGTTGCACATGGACTTACAGAAACAAATGCTTCTTATCCCTTTCTTGCCTATGGAACAGACTGGTTGGCATTTTCTCATTTGATAATAGCTACCGCATTTATTGGAGTATATACCAAACCTGTAAGGAATAGTTGGGTAGTTTCCTGGGCTATGATTGCCTGTATCGGTATTATACCGTTGGCTCTGATTTGTGGTCCGGTCAGAGAAATTCCTTTTTATTGGCAGATGATTGATTGTTCTTTCAGTGTGTTAGGAATCATTCCTTTGATTATTTTGAGGAGATATATCAAAAAGCTGGAGTCTTTGGGGCGGAAATACCGTTGAGATTTTTAAAATTTTGAATTTTGAATTTTGAATTTTGAATTTTGAATTTTGAATTTTGAATTTTTTGTGATATTCTTATTTCTTAAAAATAAAATATACAGCTAAGATTAGAAACACAAATCCGACAGCATGATTCCACCGGAAGGTTTCATTTTTGAATACCATGGTGGTAAAAAAGGTGAAAATGACGAGAGTTATCACTTCCTGCATCACTTTGAGTTGCCAGAGATTGAATGGTCCGCCATTTCCGTCAAAACCAACCCGGTTGGCAGGAACCTGAAAGCAATACTCAAATAAAGCGATTCCCCAACTGAAGAGAATAATTGCAGGCAATCCCCAGTTGCTGAACCAGTTCATTTCTTTGAACTTCAGATGTCCGTACCAGGCAAAAGTCATAAATATATTGGAAACAACCAATAGACTGATTGTAGCTAGAACTTTCATATATTGTCGTCAATAAAGCGACAAAGTTATGAAGAAATTTTGAAAAGAATCAGCATTTTGTACGAATTCAAGAGATTTTCACTCTACTTCTTTTGGAGATTTTTATAACCCATAGATTGATTATTGATGCTCTTTTTCTTTGTATAATAGCATAGCAAATGGTTGCAATGCCTATAACAACCCAGGAATCTCCTACCGGAGTATAGCCGGGATCGGGACTGTAAGGGTCCATTCCATTATCTTTCAGGAGAGGAGAATCATAATTGTACGGATCTTCCGTAGAATATGGAAGAGATGCACCCGGTACTCCTTCTATAGGATATGAAGAACCGGACGGAATTTCTGTATTTGGAATACTATTTAAATTTTCCTCATATAAAAGATAAGATGTTGCAATTGTATTTGTAACATAAATGAGTAATAGCGAAGATAGTAATATCAATCTCATTTGTATTGTTTTGATTATTCCTTTATTCATCTGGTCATATACTTTATGTATTATCATCTCAGAATAATCTTTTGTGACATTCTTTGAGACTCTGTATGTAATTTCAGTACATACATTCCTTTGGGTTGAACATGGATTACCTGATAGTTTTTTATTTGATTATCTTGGAGGATTAGTTTCCCTGTGATATCATGCAAGGAAATGTTAGCTGTTTGTTCCAGTCCTGTTAAATAGAATCCCTTGTCAGTTAATATGATATCTATCTTCTGATCAGTTATATTTTGGGGAATAGATGTGTCATCCGTATGCAAAAACTCAATCTCCAGTTCAAAACGGGAAGTGTTTGTTTCTGCTTTTCCGGTAGAAAATGAATAGGTGGGCGAAAGTAGTAAATCGGTCGTTTTTCCGGAAGTTTTTTCCTTTAGAACCAATTTACACACATGCGATGATAATTCGGAAGGCTGATAACTGATGGTATAAGCACCTGCAGCCGGAACATAATAACTTAAGGGGATAACTATTTTTTGTACACTTCCTTCTATATAAGGCAATACATTGATTGCATAACCGATATTTCCGGATGTGCTGTATAATTGTGGCGCCAGATTACTCAACATTTTGACAGCATCCTTATTCAAGTCATAATCAGAAGTAGCCTGTTTATTCAAACCTACGCGAAATCTATCACTGAATGAGGGGTTGGAGAGGAGAAGGCTGACTTCATCGGTATTCCCATTACCATTGCTGCTTCGAAGTGTCATCCCTTCGCTTTCAAGGGTCAGTGAATTTCCCTCTGTCTGAACAAAAAATGCACTGAAAGGATCAATCCAGTAATCCTCATTGGTATTAACCACTGTATAAGACCTGGTTGGAGCCTGATATACATAACAAATATGGTTAGGCTGAATATTTCTGAGGTTAAAAGTTGAAGTGAAAGGATTGCCGATAAAGTTCCAACCTTTATTCACCGGTTTTGTATATGATTGCTCAAAAGGTGTTACAGCAAATAAGGCATCTATTTTTTTATGAATAACAGATGATGCTCCAAATCCTGAAGAAGAAAGGAATACAAGATCTTTTACGGAAGGAGAGCCTGACTGAAATCCGGAGTGAGCAGCTATCTGATGACTTGTAAGATTATCAATCCAGTTGATTCCTATGGATGTATCGTGTGCATCGTTGGTGGCTCGTTTCAATCCGTCATAAGGCATCGCATAGTATCCGTCATTGTTGTTATAGAGCAAATCATCTCCTGCAGTGTTGGTAACTTTACTAACCCCGAAAGGCATAGACATATGATACCACCTGCCTAAATAAAGGTTTGATTTAACCACTTTCATGATATCAAATGATAAAGATCCTTCAAAATCACCGGTTGGTTTGTCCCAAATCAATTGACCGCTTTTGACGGGTAGTTCTCCGGTGACTTCCAGATTGGAAATCATTTCGAGCGTATCAACCACCATATTTCCGGAGGTAAAATTTAATTTTCCGGTTGCCTCTATACTTAATATTTTAAAGGTAAAGTCATTTGACGGTTTTTCAAACAAAACATTATCTCTGATAATTACTTTTTCAAGGCCATTTCTATTGATTGCCATAGGGGATGTTGTACTGGTCCACCTGACTCCCTGGTCTAAACTTCCCTGAAAGATCTTTTCATCAAAATATCCATCCATAACGGAGCGGTACCAGGAATACTGGGCAATATTTTTAAGATAAAGTCCGACTAAACTCTCAACTCTGCCTGCTGTAATAGAGCGGGCAATGATATAATCACCCAGATTGATTGTCCCGGTAGGATTGTCTAAACTCCAAAGACCATTCTCTCCAAAAGTAGCTGTTCCTAAATCGGTATCGGTGGTGTAGTTATAAATCCTTATTTCGTCTGGAGTATCGATAGTATTATAAATTCCAATGATACCGCCATTCACTAAATCCTGGAATAATTTTACCGGAGATGACTGTCTGGGTGCATAAGGCAAGCTTACACCTTTTCCGCTTTTCCAGTTTCCTCCGGATTCAAATGTCCAGGTAGTATTTCCCATACCGGTATAAGTATCAGGGTCTGTGAGTTCTTCCCATGACTTACCGGTACCATTGCCGGGCGAGTCGTTTACCGTATTTCCGTTTAATGTCATATCTTGATATGCCAGGTTCAGGATGTTACCGTATACAGGTAGAATGGATGATACTCTGGCAATGTTGGCTGAGTTGCTGGTGGTAAGTGCATCTCCTGCTGCTACGGAATAAGTAATGGAGGATGTGCCTCCTCCTGATGCTATAATACCACCTGCATATTCACCGTTGATTAATGAGGAAACGTTTCCGGTTGAATAACATCCTTCAACAGAGATGTTTCCGGATGCAATTCCGATAAAGCAGCCAGCTTTGTTTGTAGCCATGATATTCAATTCGCTTAGTCCCGGATAATAACAAGAGGTAATTTTTACCGGACGACTGTCGGCATTAGATATGATTCCGATTAGTCCTCCAAAATTTACTGCAATAGCTACATTGGAACTTCCTGATTTTTTATAAATAGTAGAGAAACAATTGCTTATCTCCACCGGTGTATTTCCGGAGATATTACTCAGGTTACCGATCAGACCTCCTACGCCAGAGAGTTTTTGGTAATCGGTATTATTGTTATAAGAAAATGTACCTTCACTGTAACAGTTTTTGATACTTTGTGCATTTTCCAGTCTTCCTATTAGTCCTCCGTTAGGAGAACTTTCATTACTGAATTGCATTGTTGTCCGGACAAAACAATTTTCCATCTGAAATCCATTTCCATAACCAATCAGTCCTCCTGAATTTACTCCCTCTGCCATGTTACTGATGGCATAACAATCTTTTATAATACCTGAAGTGGTTAGAGATCCTATTAAGCCTCCGGTATTTATGCTTCGTACCGAAGATGTTTCATCTAAAATAGCATAACAGTTCTCAATGTCTATGTTATTATGATTGGCATATCCGATCAAACCACCTATACCTCCGATAGTAGTGGTTGATTCTATAGATTCCATGGTTATTTCTGCATGACAATCTTTAATAGAGAATGGGCCAGTGATGCTTCCTGCAATACCTCCAATATAATCATTACAGGTATTTACATTTACATTAGTTACATAACAGTCTGTTATTGTTGCTTGTATGCTGGAATTGTTGACTATTTGTCCAAATAATGCACTGACATGATAACTGGATTTTTGACCGGATTTGTTGCCTGAGATACTTCCTGCTTCTCTGTAACAATTAGTTAAATCTCCCGGACAGTTGTTTGCGCCTCCTGTATAATATCCGATTAAACCACCTATGGTATTTGTCCCCTCTGCCTGTAAATTCCCGCTGGCAGAACAGTTACTGACTGTGAGAGTGGTTTCCAGATAACCAACCAGTCCACCAATATAAATGGAAGTATTCCATGATTGGGTAGTAGATGTAACATTTGATGAAGATGAACAATTATTCAGACTGCAATTTACCCCATATCCGACTATTCCTCCTAAATATTCTCTACCGTTAATTGATCCGGAAGATTTACAGTTGTTGAAAGATGTCCCACTACTATACCCAGAGATACATCCTCCGTAATTTTTATTATTAGAACTGGTTAAGTTTAAGTTTTGAACATCAATATTTTGAATAGAAGCATCAACTGTGTACCCGAATAATCCGAAGTAATCTCCACTAACTGATGAAGTCATACCTGTAATAACATTCCCGTCAAGGCTTCCTCCATCAAAATTGCCTCTAAATGGAGCATAAGATGTGCCGATGCAAATAGATGCTAATGTAAGAGTAAATGAATTTGTTACTTTAAAATAAATACCTTCATAAGGCTTTCCAGCATTTACCGAATCATTCAACAATCGTAATTCGGAGGCATTTCTGATTTCATAGGGGACTGTAGAAGTTCCATCTCCTGTCCAGGCTTGTGCTGTGATCTGAACAAACAGAAACAGTACAATCATCCAATAACCTTTTAATCCGATCTTTTTCATAGGTAGTATGTGTTTTGTATTGGTGAACTTATAAGAATTGAAAAGCAACCCAATCAAACGATACAATAGAAAACTCCAACATATATATGGATGAACAAGTTCACTTTTAATCTTTATGAAGGCAAAAATAAAAAAATATATTTAAAGAAATAAATTAATTGCGTCTTTTACACACAGAAAGACACGGGGTCTTTTTCTTTTTCGGAAAATGACAATTTTCGTTATCAAGAAACTCGTTTTGGGTTGAATTATAACTATTTAATTTTTTAAAGACAATAGGGTAAGTAAGGAATACAAGAATGTAAAATTAACGCGAACCCCTATGCTGCAAAATGTTTAGTTTCAACATAGGAACTCACGTTTAATAATGAATGTCCAATACTATTAAAAAAGAAGATTCTTGTTAAGCTCGTCTGAATAATACATCCTTGATGGTTATTCTTAGTATCAGTTTGGTTGAATTTTCCCGGATCTTTTATCCGGTCGGATCAATAACCTCAGAGATACATCATAAGTAACATAGCTCCAGGCCCAATCCAGCATGACAAGGATTTTGTTTTTAACACCTACAATAGTGAAAATGTGTATCCACAACCATAACCACCAGGCAACTCTACCTCCGAACTTCAGTTTATGCAGATCGGCAACAGCGGCATTTCTTCCGATGGTGGCTAAACTTCCTTTGTCTTTATATACAAAAGAACCTACTGCTTGCTTTTGATCTATTTTTTCTAAATTCTTAGCAATAAATTCTGCCATTTGAATCGCTCCTTGTGCTACTTGGGGATGTCCGTTGGGATATTCTTCCGTTGCCATATAAGCAATGTCTCCTATAGCGAAAACGTTATCAAATCCGTTGATCTGGCATCGTTCGTTGACAATCAATCTTCCCCCGCGGCCATATATGGAAGGATCTAATCCGGGTATTTTATTGGCTTTAATTCCGGCTACCCAAAGAACATTTTTGGTGCTTATTTCCGATCCGTCGGTGGCTTTAATTACATCATTTTCATAGGAAGAAACAGCAACATCCTGGTGGATAATCACCCCTCTTTTTATCAGAGTTTCAGATGCTTGAGCCGAAGCATGTTCCGACATAGCAGAGAGTAAGCGGGGAGAGGCATCTATCAGGTGAATCTGCATATTGCTCAAATCCAACTCCGGATAATCTTTAGATAAAACGAAAAGCTTCATATCGGCCAATGCTCCAGCCAGTTCAACGCCGGTAGCACCTCCTCCGACGACTACGAAAGTCAGTAGTTTCTCAATATCCTTCAGGTTTTCAGAAAAACTTGCCTGTTCGAAGCTTTGTAAAATACAGTTACGGGCATATATTGCTTCGGAAGCGGATTTTAATGTCATAGTACTTTCCCGGAGTGCATCATTGCCAAAAAAATTGGTATCACAACCAGCAGCAATAACCAAGTAATCATATCCCAGACTACCTCCGGTAGTTTCAATCATATACTCTTCAGGAATGATGCGGGTTACCTCACACATCCGGAACTGAATATTTTTTTTATTCTGGAAATTCTTCCGGAAAGGGTATACTATCGAAGTTACTTCCAAACCGGCAATCGCTACCTGATATAGCAACGGCTGGAATTGATGATAATTATTCTTGTCCAATACTACTGCCTGAAAGTATTTGGGATCCAGTTTCATGGCTAATTTCAGCCCTCCGAAACCTCCTCCGATAATCACCACACGTTTCTTGCCTGCTGCAGCAGGTATATTCGTCATTTTGTCCATTATTCACTAAATTTACTTATTAAAAAGAAACAATTATCTATTTGTATTGTTTAATTAAAAAACAATCAACAATTATATTATGAAACGATTATCCATTGTACTTACAGCTATTTGCTCCTTCTTGTTTGGAAAGTCCATAGCACAAGATATTCCCATCACTCCTCCGGTAGATTTTTACCAGTTGAGTTTTTCGTCCATTTCGGGTGATTCCATTTCTTTTATTTCGTTTAAAGGGAAAAAGGTGTTGATTGTCAATACAGCTTCCAAGTGTGGGTTTACACCTCAATTCAAGGATTTGGAAGAATTGTATAAAGAATACAAAGACAATCTCGTCATTATTGGTTTTCCTTCAAATGATTTTGGCGCTCAAGATCCGGGAAGCAACAAAGATATAGAAAATTTTTGTCAGATCAATTATGGTGTGACTTTTCTTATGATGGAAAAGTCAACTGTGAAGGGCGAAAATAAAAACCCGGTCTACCAATGGCTATGCGATAAAAGCCAGAATGGCTGGAATGAAACCGAACCATCCTGGAATTTCTGCAAATACCTGATTGATGAAGAGGGAAGGCTGGTGGCTTTTTATCCGTCTAAGGTGAAACCGCTGAGTGAAGATATTGTAAAGAGACTGTGAGGGGAGTAGTTTTTAATTTTGAATTTTGAATTCTGAATTTTGAATTGAAAGTTGAAATTCCAGGTTTGTTGATAGAATAACTTTTTGATAATTCAAAATTCAGAATTCAAAATTCAAAATTTATCTGACGACTTCCGCCGTTCCCGCTACCGTCCTTGCCTGTGCAGAAGTGTCATACATCGCTTCACACAAGATGGATGGGAGTACGAATTTTCCTGTATAAGCAGCCTGGAGGCGGGCTTTGAATGTTTTAGACAGGCCACGTCCCAAGTCGAAATAGGTCAATATACGGTCGTCCCGGATGTCTTTGTATATATAATTTGGGGTGGTGGTTACTGTTTTATCATCTTCTAAATTCATCATTCTTTCGTTGAATATTTCCCAACCGGACGGAACGATGTGGGTTAGGGCCAAATCCGTATAGTCGGTTGTTCCGCTGATATTGGAAACACGAATATTGGCTACAAAATCCATTCCTTGTTTCAATGAATGAATATTGATTGATTTACCATTCATATCTTCATAGGAAACATCAATTTTCAGGTTATTAGCCATAGCAGGTTGTGTATCAATAATTGGTTTTGTTTTGGAAACCAGGTTGATATACAGATTTCCTTTGCTCTTGCTGAGGATGGTCACATTTCCTTCCTGTACGTTTGCGGGAATTTCTATCTGGCAAACAGGATTTGGGGTTTTGATTGACTTCTGAGGCCTGCCGTTCAGTGTCCACTCAAATTCAATATTACCTTTCTCTGTTTTTTCTGCCAAACGTCCCATAGCCACAAGTGAAAATGCTGTAGACTGGGTACTGAAATAACTTTCTTTTGACAGGTTTTTAGAAACGATTTGAGCCTGCCGGAAGGCTTCCTGTATATTCCCGGTCAATACCATTGTTTCGAGGATCATGGCTTCATCTCTTTCATAGGAACCATATGTAGCATTATTCAATGAATATGCTTCAACCGTATTTTGCAGGTTGAATATCACTTCATTAGCAGCTTTTGTTTTTCCGTTGACTGCATAGGCGGCGGCCAGTCTCCATTTGGCAGGAATGGAAATCTCTTTCATTTCTTTCATCCGATTCATCGCACCCATTTCGGCAGCATTGGCCAAAGCCAGAGTATAGAGGCGGTAAGCTTGTTGCAGGTCATATTGGGAATATCCGTAACGGCCGTTGTTTTTATAATCCGGAGCCCAGTTTTGAGCTGCTTTTCGTTGGTAATCTTTACATTTCTTGATCACATTCTGGTTGACTTCATAACCTTTTTTCTGTGCTTCAACCAGGAAATTTCCTGCATAAGAAGTGATCCATTCATTGGCATCGGTTTGTCCGGGCCAATAAACAAAAGCGCCATTTCTTAATTGTCTTCCGTAAAGGTTTTTGATTGCTTCACGGACATTCTCTTTGATCATTTCTTCTTCTTTTTGACTCAGTTCTTTGAATTGGGAAATGAACAATAAGGGGAGGGCTCGTGAAGTCAATTGCTCTGAGCAATAGTGTGGATAATCATATAAAAAATCGAAACGGCGACTGATATCAACCGATGGTATCCTGGAAACTTCCAGTTTGACCCAGTTTTCTTCCGAAAGATCTCCCAAGAGATAGTTGAGTTCAACTTCTTCTCCGGCATTCAACAAAGTATCTTTCGAGATGATAGAAGACGGGTTGGGGTTTCTTACTTCTATTTCAATGGTTTCCGTTGCTGTTTGATTCCCTCCTGTTGCTGTAATTTTTACCGTTTCTTTACCGCTCTTACTGCTTGATTTAAGTGCAAAGAAAGCCATTTGATCTCCGGGTTTGGCGAATTTCAGGACTTTATTATTTCCGTTAGTCAATTGTAATTTACCGGAAGTTTCTACCTTAACAGTAACATTATTCACCTCTTTTTCCATGGCAAAAATATTGACAGGCAATTGTATTTCTTCTCCGGTACTGATTACGCGTGGCAGGGTTGACAAGACCATCAGCGGACTGCGAACCGGAATGGTTTTTTCAGCATTTCCATATGCACCGTTTTGTCCGGCAACCACCATTACGCGAACAGATCCCACATACATGGGCAATTGTATTTTGTGTGAATTTTCGCCACTTTTCAAAGCAAACGGGCCGATGAATTTAACAACCGGTTTGAATCGGTTAGCTTTTTCATTGGCAGGTTTTCCGGCTTCGTCACCACCTACACTGAATAATGGTCTGTATTTTCCTCCGAATGCTCCGATAACCTGGTCGTACATATCCCAGGTACGGATACCAAGAGCCTCACGGGCATAAAACTCCGACCAGGGATTAGGAGTCTTGAAGTTGGTCAGGTCAAGTAACCCGTCGTCAACAATGGCCAGGGTATAGGTCATTGGCTTGTTGTTTTTTTCTTTTACTTTCACCACAAATTCTTTTTCCGGACGTAAAACATCCGGCATCGTAATTTGCGGGCTTAACTCCGATTGTTTGTTGGTGACAAATACAGGAACCACACCATACATACGGATAGGTAAATCGTTCAATGTTTGTTCGTGTGCTTGTAACAGACTGATATGGATGTAGAAGTTCGGCGCCATTTCTTCTGTTACTTTGAACTTATACTTACTGTCAGTTCCTTTGTTGACATTCACCCATTCCCGTTTCAGTACTGCAGAACCATTTTCCAAAGCAACCAAAGCACGTCCGTCAGCAGAAGACGGGATCATGACCGTTACTTCTTCTCCCACTTCATAAGATGTTTTATCAGTAGAGAAAGTCAGCATGGTAAGACCACTTGGATCGGATTTAGAAGAGCGTCCTCTCCAATCCGGCCAGTCCACATATACTACACCTCCGGTAGCATGTCCGTAATCCCGGTCTTTGATGTAAACCAAATATCGTCCCCATTCCGGATAATTGACACGGAATTTGATTTTTCCTTTTCCTCCGGAAGTACTTAATGTGCCAGTTTCAACAGGTTTGGAAGATGTACCGTTGATATATGAGTCAAAAGATTCGCCTTGGCTTTCCCACCACCAGCTCCAGTTCAGTTTGTAAATTTCATAATACAGATTGCCTCTGTCTACCGGTCTACCATCGGCCGTTACAGTCACCACATCAAAAATATGGTCCTTGTCTGTTTCGATCCATTGTCCTTTTTCATCATTAAGATTGACTCCCACATAACTATAGAATGGAGAGAAAGGAATGGTTTGTGTATAAATACTGGCATCTCCGCCTTGTTCAAATACACGGCAGATGATGTTGGCCCTCAACATTCCCGGAGCATTCTTTGCCTGAGGTACTTTGAGGTTGAATGTAGCTTTTCCTTCTTCATTCAGTTTCCCGTCGAATAATTGGGCTTCACTTGTGGCGAAATCCGAAGCCGGATTATTGAATATATATTTTTCATATCCTTTGAACTGTGTGGAAGATTTGGATAAAGACATTTCTACTTTGGTCTTCAGATTACCTGCAATGGCGCCAGTCAGCCAGGAAGAGGTAATCATTACCGGAACAGATCCGCCGGAAGCATCAATTCTGTTTCCTTCCAGGTTCAATGCAATTTTCAAACGGTTAGGTTTGATTGTCTCTATACGCAAGGGCTTATGGAAAGCGGCGCCTCCAACTTTAACATAGGCATTCCAAACACCTGTGGGATCTTCCTGTTTGGTTGGTATATGGAAAGTATAAAAACCGTTTGTTCCTGAAGTAGAAATCTGTTTGTTGTAAAATTGTCCTTTCGGATTGTAAATTTCAATTGAAACAGGATGATTTCCAGGTACTTTTGTCTGTTTATCTTCCAGGATAAATCCGATATGCAGGGTATCTCCCGGGCGCCAGACTCCTCTTTCTCCGTAGACAAAACCTTTCAGGCCTTTTTTGATTTCTTTTCCTTCGACATCAAACCGGCTGAGCGAATTTTCTTCTCCGTTCACTACTTTCAGGTATGTTTTTTGTTCGCCCGATTGCGCCACAACAGCAAAAGGTTTTCCTTTGGTTTCAATCTCCGCGAATCCGTCTCCGTCTGTTTTGCCGGAACCAATAACCTGCAACTGGAAATTATACACCTTAACTTCTGCGTCTTTGATAGGTTTGGTATCAAGAATATCATTGACTGTCGCCCAGAGTTTATTACCCGAACCAGCTTTGGCAATCAATCCGATATTGGATGCCAGAAGATTGTAGGATACACGACACTTAGAAGTCATATAATAACTTGGAGTACAGGGGTTTTCGGTGTCTTCCCAGTTGTAAACATCCCAGTCATAATAGTTCTCGTCATAGTAATAAGTAGACGGACGATCCCATACTTCTTCTTCCTCTTCCGTTAAGTCTCCGGATAATACTTTGGTTAATCCTTCCGAGCGGCCGGTTGAAGTATTTAATTTTTCAGAACCACCGCAAGGATACACTGAGTATTCCTGTTTGAATGAAAGTTCCACCCGGTAAATAGCTCCCGGTTCCTGTTTGATGATGTCTGCGAGATCAACAGAGTAATCTTCCCATGCATGGAGATCTTTATCAGGATCACTGTCCAAACGAAGCGTTTTTTTGTAGATCAATCGTCCGGAACGCCTCAATTCATTAGATGTTCCCAGACTGTTATTTTGCATGAAAGTCAGCACATTACTTTCATAAATACGAATCACCTTCAGATCGACGGCCGACAGACTGACTGCCCGGAAAGGCAGGATCAGATTTTTGGAATTAGGCAGAATATTCCCTTCCAGCGGAATTTCAACCAGAGGTTTATAAGATTCGATATGCAGGGAAACATGTGCGTCCCGGTCAAGATTATTTCCGCTTTCATTCCGGATACCACTATAAATATCTACTGTAAAATCAGTTTTAGATGTAGGTTCAAAAAAAACATTTACTTTATTATCTTCAATCTGGAAGGTATAATAAGACAGTTCCTGGATATTGATTAATCCCCTTAGATCAATATCAGAAGCAAGCGGATCAGAAAAAGCCACTTGTATACAATTCCTTTCTTCTCCGAATTTTTTGGCATACAGAAAGCGGAACGGAAAACGACCGGGGATTTCCACCTTTTCTTCTTCAGTTTTATCTACACCGATCACTTTGCCTTTGGCAAATATTTTGAGTTCAAGATCTTTGTCTCCCCTTTGAATGTCATTTACAGAAAAGCCAAATTTCGTAGGATTGTCTGTAGCTTCAATTTGTAAATCAGGCGTTTGAGAATTATTGATTTTAACAGAAAGCATCTCTTTTACCTTCTCGATGTTGACCGGATCACTGAAACAGACCTCCCCGTCAATAGTTGCCAGTTTAGGTGATCCTGATTTGATAGAAGTAGATAATACATTGATGACAAAATTCTGAGCTGCTACACGGAAAGAAAAATTGAAATTTTTGAGATTCTTGTCAACTTTAAGTACTTTCCCCAATTTGAATGTGGCATTGTACAATTCTCCTTGTTTAAGTTGTCCGGAATCAGGAACAAACTCAATGATTCTGTTATCAATCCAGTAGGCCTTTCCTTTCAGTCCCGGACTGAAATCAAATAAATTTTCATCTACTTCAGCGTTCAATTCAACAGAAGGAAGTCCTTGTGTAAGTTCTATACGAATGGTAGATTCGGATGAAATCATCCCTCCGGTATATGCATTTACATAAGGTGCAAATTCGGCAGAAGGAACAATTTCTTTATTCTTTTTACATGAAATAAAAAGAAAAGCTGATAAGATTGTCAGCAAAAATGCGAGGGAAAAGATATTTTTTTTCATATGAGACAAAATTTGGGTTAAAGGTAGGATAAAATTTTCATTTATTACACATTATAACTCATTCAATTAAAACAAATCCGGCCCATTTTTCAGGTTGATCAGGGTAACTCTTTTTTAGTTTGTTTTGCGCTCCGTCTAATGCTTCTTTTTTAGATGCACCCTTATTCCATAAAGAGTAAAATTCCGTCATTAATTCTACGGTTTCTTTATCGGGAACTTTCCACAGGCTAACGATCATGGATTGAACGCCTGCGAGCCGGAATCCTCTCTGTAATCCGTATACACCTTCACTACCGACAACCTCACCGAGACCTGTCTCACAAGCAGAGAGTACCACCAGTTCGGTATTGGCTAAATTCATATTGGAGACTTCATATGCCGTCAGAATCCCGTCGTCTATATTATCTGCCACATCTTTTCCACTCCAAGCCTGGTTTGCTCCGGCGAATGCCAGGCCCGAACGCATCAGAGGATTATCTGTTGTCCGGTATATACTTGGAGAGTCGGAAGAACGTAGAAATTTTTCCGGATTTTCTCGGAATGAAGGGAAGTAAAAACCATGCGTAGAAACATGCAATAACCGGGGAGATTGGGAGGATGAAAATGATTTGAAACGGGTTTCAGTCGCATTTTTATCGGTGAAAAGAGCTGTTTCCCATTGTAACCCTGATAATTGTTTTCCTATTGTCTGAACTTCTTTTCTGGATCCCGGCAGGTAATCAAATCCTTGTCCACGTGTAGCATCAAGAGATTCAAGCATACTGCGTGTGAGGTTTTCCGGACGGGCAGTGAGGTCTGTATCTATTTGAGCCAGTTCTGCATTGGATAGGGAAAAATCCGCACCCCCAAAAAATACTGCTTGATTGTTTTTCAAGGAACTTTCTTTTTCTCCTTTGATAGATATGATATCTTTAGTAGACAATAAATGATGAATAATGAATTCATCTCCGAGATAATGATCTTCTTTTTTTATTCCTGAAAAAGAAACAGCATGTAGCAATCCGGAAGGAGCCATGTAAATTTCATTGGCATCTTCAAGATATTTTTCCAATGGTTTCCATATCAATTCATAAACATTCTTTCCATCATAAGGAGATTGCCGGATGGCATCTTCAAGTATATCAAAATTACAAAGTGTAATCATTTCAGGATATTCGTATTCAGGACGTAAAATTAAAGCACAATACTTTACAATAACCGTATCTATTGTTTTCAGGTCAAAATCCCAATAATTGAAGAATTCGATGGCTACTTCTTTTTCATTCAGAGCCTGCCGGATATCTTGCCATTGCAAAGTAAAATCATTCTGTTGATTCCGGTATTCTTTTGACCATTTCATGATATCTTTTTCCCATTGGGCGACTTCTCTTTTAAGGGTATCCATGCCTCTCCATGTTTCTATGAGTTCTTCATCCCCGGCGTTCATAATACTCTCTTCTAATTGGGAAGATGATGTAACCCCAAGACCTTTCATCAATAGGTTGTCAAATTTAAGACATGTGTGTTTGAGTTCTTTGGTTTTTTCCCAAAGATTGATCAAATTTTCGTCTTCACTACTCAGGATAGATCGCTCTACTTGTTGAGAGGAGTTGAGCAGTAAGCTCTTGGTTAATAATTCACAATCATAAGCTAATCCGGAAAGAGCAGGAATCATTTTTTTGTATTCATTTGTAAATCTTTGGAGGTATATTAAGACCCCCTTCATAGGGTTCCAATACATTTCCCTTTCTTTTTCCGTGAGAAACATAAAATTCTGGTTTGTCTGTTTTTTTATTAATTGGAAATATTTTGAATAATAAATCCATGCGTTGGCATAATCACCGGATAATTCATAATTAGCTGCCAGATTGCTTATGAATTTCGAGTAATTCGGATTATTTTCAGGAATAATTTTTAGACTTTCTTTGTATAATTCTTCTGCTTTTTCATACGCCTCCTTTGACTGATAATAATATGCAAGGTTATTCAGAGACATTGCATAGTCCGGGTGACTTTCTCCGAGGACAGATTTTCTTTTATGAAGTACTTCAAGATATAATTTCTCGATGGATGGATCTTTATCATTGATATTCATCTTGTTTACTGCAATATTGTTCAGAACATTAAGGTAGTCAGGATGATATTCTCCCAGATGTTTTTTTTGAAGGGAAGCAGCTTCTTCCATGGCCGATAATGCTTTCTTATAATCTCCTTTTTCGGAATAAATCTTTCCTAAGTTACTCATGATAATTGCATATATGTCAGGAGACTCTCCTCTTTTATCCATGATGTTCAGAGCTTCTTTGAAATAGTATTCTGCATCTTGTCTATTTCCTAATTCCATGTAAAAAGTACCCAGGTTATTCAAAGCATTGGCTACTTTAAGACCTGAATTACCATATAAGTTTCTTCTTAAATGGAGGGATTCAAGCAAAAGAGATTCCGCTTTTTCAAGGGAGTTCAATTCTATATAAAGTAAAGATAATGAATTCAAAGTTGTGAAGTAATAACTGTGGCTTTCACCAAGATATTCCCGAACGAGTTCCAATGTGTTTAAAAGGATTGGTTCTGCAGTTTTGTATTCCCCGATTTTAAAATATATGGCTCCTATGTCTACCAATATACCAATGTATTCAGGATGATTGGTACCAAAAGAATTTTCATAAACAGGGAGCGCTTTTTGTGCTAATTGTATAGCTTCGTCATAATTTCCACTGACAGCTTCCAGTGTTATACAACGGATCAGACCATTCGCATATTCAGGATGATCTTCTCCGAAGATTTTCAGATGAATATCATTCCCTTTGTCGTAATATTTTCTGGTAGAACTGAAATCTCCTGTATAGAAATAATAATCTCCTAACAGGAACAATGACCGGGCGAATCTGGGGTCATCTTGTCCTAAAGATCCTAACAAAATGGCGGTAGATTCCCACAGTAATTTTTCAGCTTTTTTGATATTGTCTTTACATAAATAGTAGTATCCTAAATAACCTAAAGATTCTCCATAGTCCGGATGTTTTTTACCAAGTTTCTTTTTCCGTATACTGATTGCTTTTGACAATAAATCTTCGACATTATCATATTTTTCTTGTTGTATTTTCAGGAAAGCCCAGTCTGAGAGGGTTTCTGCATGCTCCAGGCTGGAAGTTTCTGCTACTATTTTCTGTAATTCTACTGCTTTTTGAAACAAACTGTCAGCTTGGGGGAATTTTCCTTCTATTACATATACATTAGCTAATCTACTGAGAGACATGGAATAAATGATCTCATCTGATTTGTTCTCAGATTGTTTGGAGATTTTAATTGCTTGCAGCAAAGTTGTTTCTGCCTCTTTGTACATTCCTTTTTCGTAGTATTCCTTTCCCTTTTCGTTCAATACTTTAGGGTCTGTTTGGGTGAATGCAAAAGAAATGCACCCGGAGATTATTAATATACAGTGTTTGAGTTGCATGTCCTATTCATTTAAATATTCAGAACCATTTTTTCATATTCAGTTTTTCCAATAATTCTTTTGCTTCGCCAGCATAATTTTCATTTTTCTCTGCAATTTTCAGCAATATATTTTGGGCTTTATTGCGTTGATTGTTATTTAGATAGGCTAATGCCAGATTCCATTCTGCATCCTCCCGGAAGATGAATTCCGGAGAGGAAGACATTTTTTCCAATTTTTCTATGGCTTCATTTATTTGTTTACTGTTGATCAGGCAAACAGCATCATAGAGTTCTTGTTCCTGTTGCTGTACAATAGGAAGCACTTCTCCACGATGAGGAATGGGTTCGTACATCTCGGCGCTATAGTATGCCTCAAATAGATTCTGTGTAGAGTACCGGGGACTTATACCCACATAAATAAGTGCAAGAATGACGGCTGCAGTAGCAGTAATCCTCATAATTACTCGTTTTGTTTGGGCGCCGGATTGATACTTTTTTTCTGCCGATGCCAGGATGGCTTTCATTTCTTCTTCGGAAGACAAAGCATCTATTTCTTCTATAACAGCACGTTCCCCTTTCTTCTGAAAAGCGTTACTAATGTGTTTTGTCAGTATAACATCTTCCTGCAGACTATTATCTTCCTGTATATTTTTTTCAAAATCAGTTAGTTCGTTTCCGGACAGTTCATTGAGAACATAACGGTCTGTTTTTTCCTGCTTATCGTGTTCTGTATTCATAATCTCAAATTAAATCTTCTTCTTTTAATTTACTCAGGAGTTTCTCTTTCAGGGAACGGAAGCAGGAATGTTTCTTATTCTTTGCCACCTGTTCATTCTTATAATTCATTTCACGGGCAATTTCCTGCATACTTTTTCTTTGCCAGTAGTATAAGCTCAACACCCTGTTACAAGGTTCTCCCATATCCAATACCATCTGATAGGCAATTTCCTGTTGCTGGTTCCAGAGATCGGAATCTTCTTCCATATCCGGGATATTCTCTATATCTTCATGCTCTTTCCGGTCTCTGATATGTTTCAGAGAAAGGTTTCTTCCTATCTGAAATAAATACGTTTTCAGGGAAACGGATAAATCCGACAGTTTACCATCTTTGACTAATCGGTATATAGCCAGAAAACTTTCCTGATAGATATCGGCCGCAATGGTTTCATCTATATGGAAATTATTCATTACAAAAGGAATGAAAGTTTTCCTGTATAAGTCATATGATTTGGTTATTTCTTTATTATCACCGGAGCGAAAGAAAGAAAATAACTTTTTGACCGGATAATTATCTGCCGATTCTGAACGAATTATCTTCATCTGTACTTTCAAAATAAGGAGATTGTTTTCTTTTTCTTTTTTCGAACATATGTTTTATTTCTGTGTCTAATTTTTTTGCAAAGTATATATTGGACAATATTTCCCTGAATGATGTATTGGCCAATTTACAAAAAGCATAAGTAAGAGACCCATAATATGATCTCTGACCGGTTGGTCTGTATTCATTGTTTAGTTCATCGGCATGACAGGCGCTGAATACACTGATAGGGGATAAATATGTTTCTTTTTTCAAGTACAGTGTGAGATGTTCTTTATCTTCTTCCGGATACTCATAATCTTCCGGAGCAAAAATATAGCTTGTTCCCCGGACATATTCATCTTCATCTCCGTCTCTTGTTCCTGTTCCGCTGTGACAGGCATCCAGCACAACAATCATATTCCCTGTTTTTCCAGTTTTCAGCCGGATGTTTTCCAATAAGGCTTCCAGTTCATCATCTCTCAGGTGCTTTTCTCCTTCATATTTTCCCGGAACATATTTGCGTAAGGCATCATAAGGGATGATTGCTTCATCCAGACCATCAGGTTCATCTCCGTTGTCATCAATCATTTGCTGACCATGACAGGAAAATTGAATATAAATATGATCTCCTTTTTTTGATTGCCGGGCTATATTTTTTAATTCCCTGACAATTGCATCTTTTGTAGCCTTTTCATTCAGTAAAACCTGTATATTCCTTTTGGAATATCCTTGTTTTATCAGCATCGGGAATACCAACTCAAAGTCATTTGATCCATGAATATCCATCCATCCGCTTTCCGGGGGATAGCAGTTAATGCCTACAAACAATGCCCTGTTGGTTTGTGCTTGTAATGAACAATTTATACATAAAAAGCAAATGAATAATTTCAGATACATCATTTTATTAAATATTCATGTAATGTTATATTTCATCCAACATTTGTCTTAAAAACAGATCAAAATCCATTTCTTTATTCATATTAAAATTTGCTTTCAGGCGATGGCGGGCCATGTGGATACTTCTTATTTCTACCGAAAAACAATCGGCAATATGCCGCGTATCCATCCCTATGGTAAAACAAATACAATATTTGATATTTGTTACAGACAAATCTTCCTGATAAGCGTTTTTTAAACGCTCAAAGAAAGATTCACTGACATGTTGTAACTTCTCGATGTAATCTTTCTGAGCGGGAGTATTCTGCAACCGTTTTTTGATCAATTCGCATAGATCCCGGATGATGCTGGAATAATAGGGGGTAATAGTACTTTTTGCTGTTTGCAGTTGCCTGTTTTTTTCATACTCATGAACCTTATCGGCGTACTGTTTGATTTGCTCGTTCAGTACTACTTGTTCCTTTTTGAGATCTTCCAACGCATCATCCATACCGGATAGTTGCAGGTTCTTGAAATGATTTTCCAGTAAAGCTTCATATTTTTCCAGTTCCACTTTTTTAAGTAATTCCACTTTCAGTTGTGATTGAAGGATAGCTTCCTGTTTTTCCATCCGGGTAAGATGCAGTTGTGACTCAGTCACTTTTTTCTTTGACCGGAGCCAACGGATGATAAAATAAGAAGCAATAAAACATAAAATACAAATACCTGCATATAGCCAGTTGATTTTTTCCTGAAAACGATTTTTTTCCTGCAGCCGGCTTATTCTCATATCTTTTTTGTTTACTTCATATCTTGTTTGCAACTCGGAAATGATCTCATATTTTTCAGCATCATGGATGATATTCAGGCAATTTGTTTTTTTACGTTCATACAGTAACGCATTATTATAGTCTTTTTGCATTTCCGAAATGTTGGATAATCTGTCATATACATCTGCATACATATTCAGATTTTCTTCCGGTTGCCATTGATCCATCAACAATAATTGCTGGGTAAATATATTTTTGGCATCGGTCAACTTTCCTGTGTTGAAAGCGATTTCTCCTTTTACCCAATCACAATTGATAGTCATTGCCGTGTCAAGAGGGTCAGATGATTCCTCAGCTTTTTTTATATACGATGTTAATGAGTCCGGATTAAAATCTTTTTTCTTTAATAAATTGGAAGCCAGATGAACATAGTTATATGCAATTTCCATCGTGTCTGTATTTTTTGTTTCTTTGGATATTTCAATGATTTGTTTATTATAAAAAATAGCAGAATCCAGAAGAGCGGTTTGTTTTATATGTTTCTCATATAAACACTCATAATAAAATGCTAAAATATTATATGTAGAAATCAGCAGATTGTTGTTTTTTTGTGTTAATGATAACGGAAGCATTTTGTCAATGATTTTTCTTAAGTTTCTTGTATCCTTCTTTTGTATATATGAAAATGCCAGGTTGTGGTATATGGGGATTGTCAGGTGTTCTTTTCCTGCTTTTTCGTAGTAGTGGATCGCTTTATAGTAATTTTCATGTTCTTTACTTTCAATCATTTTTAAACTATAATAATATCCTTGTGTATTGTAGTAATATCCCAGCACCTCAGGATCCGTGACTTTGTCATTATAGGCAAACGCTGAGTCCAGATATAAAACGGCTTGCTTAAAATCATATTCCCGGATATATTCATTGGAGATTTCGGAATAAAGCATCATGGCTTCATCAGCATTCATTGCATGGATATCCGTCTCTGACCGGATATTTTTACCCATAGCCTGAAAGGGAAACGAAATAAATAAAACCCCTGCAATCATTCCTGAAAAAATCCTTTTTACATTTTTCAAATCCATTGTTTTTTATAATAATAGGTAAGTAACCGCCACAAAAATACATTTTTTTTGATAAATGCGTAAAAAACATCTGATTTCTGTTGTTACCTTTCTTACCCTTACGGTACTCAAAGATGAATGTTTAATTTAAATTCATCTACTAATGAAAAAAGTTATTTTGATGTTTGCATTGGCGTTTGGTGCAATGCTTTTTATTGAGAATCGGATGGAACCAGTGGCGTCGGGTAATCATTTGAATCCTGGGAAAGGAGTGATTTATGAAAAAGAACAACAGTTTTCGAGTATCATTCCACCCCGGCTACCACCTATCAAACCGCGTATTTCTTCTGATGAGCAAATGGTATGATGCTTTTTTGTAATTAACCGGCATGAGATTGCCGGAAATATTTCGGCAATCTCATTTTAGTAAATATTAATAAATTCGTTTTTAATTATTTTGCTTATTGATAGAGAATTATGGTTTTCTTTTATTGGAGTTCTATACATGTCTTGTAAACACTTGTAGACGTTCTTTTTAGTTTACTTGGTCTACATTTGTCTTGAATTTTAATTAATAAGAGTTTGATATAGAAAATTAGATTAATTCTAAGTCGGAAAAGGGGCTGTTTGAAAAAATCATCTTCCATAACACCAAAACAGCCTCATTTTCTAAAATTAATATTTTAAGATTATATATATGAAAAAGTTATTCCTATTGTTGGTTATCATGGCAGTTAGTAGTACAAGTTTTTTTGTTTCTGCCAAAATATGGAGAGTAAATAATATTTCTTCAATCAGTGCTGATTTTAATGATCTGGATGTTGCCCTTGCTTCTGCCAATGTAGCTGCAGGAGATACCATTTATCTGGAAGGTTCTCCAACAGATTATCTTGTTTCGGATATTGTTAAGTCAGTTACAATTATAGGTCCCGGATATTTGCTGACAGATAATCCGAATACATTGGAAAATAAATCTTCCGCTTTTGTAACTCCTAAATCAGGGAGTTATACTTATATTTTAGGAAAAGGATGTGTTTTTGAAGGATTATCATTTACAAAATATGTTTATGTAGGAGCTGATAATGTTGTTTTCAGAAAATGTGATCTTACTTCGATTTATTTTGCAAATAAAGCTACCGGTATTCAGCCAATCAATCACACAATAGTTACTCAATGTTTTTTAAACTCAGTAGAAGGAAATCTCAGTGTTTCTTCCGACTATTCTGAAGGAGCAATTATTACTAATAATTTGTTTACTGCCAGGGAATCTATGAATGTTTACAGGTTGTATAATGCAACTATAGAATATAATACCTGCTGGGGAACTTCCGGATATGCTCCTATTTATGATAATAGTGGTTCGGGAACCATTAAGTATAATATTGTAACACGGGAGATCCAGCAATCCCATAATCCTATGATGACTCTTTCCAAGAATCTCAAATATGAATCCATTGATTTTATTCAAAACTCAACTTCTGAAGATGGGAAATTCATACTGGCAGGGACATCATCGTTAAAAACGGCGGGTTCGGGAGGAAAGGAAATCGGCGCTTTTGGAGGAGCTTCTCCTTATATTTTGTCAGGTTTGCCGAATGTTCCTCATATTTATGAAATTGATGCTCCGGCGGCGGCCTCTACTGCAAGCGGGTTACAGGTGAAAATTAAGATCGCAGCAGAAAAATAACTTCTAAAACAAAGTAAGATGAAAAAGAAGATTATTTTGTTTGTTTTGTTATCTCCTGTCTTTTTAATGCAGAGCCAGGTACAAAAAGTAGAGTATTTTTATGATACAGACCCCGGATATGGCAAGGGAATTAATCCGGGAAGTCCTGTTATGACAGAAGATTTAACTGCAAAAGTGTATGAAGAACTTTCTTTTAATGCTTCGGTCAATACTCTACAAAACGGTTATCATACCCTGTATATTCGGGCGAAAAATACGCATGGATGGTCGCAGACACAATCCCGTTCTTTTATCAAAGTGAATTTATCCGGAGAAGAAGTCAACCGTGTAAAATATGTCGAATATTTTTTTGATTCTGATCCCGGATATGGCGAAGGAACTTCTGTTGATTTGACATCAGATGATAATTTATATACTTTTGAACCGTTTATCCAACCTCTAACGAATGGACTACATACTCTTTATATCAGAGTTCAGAACCAGGATAATGGTTGGTCGCAAGTAATGAATCGTTCGTTTGTAAAAACAATCCTCCCCTCTGATCTGGCGTCAGAGTTAACAGCCGTAGAATACTATATCGATACAGATCCTGGTGTAGGAAAGGCGATCCCGTTGGCTTTCTCTCCGGATAATAATGTGATTGATTTTACTGCAGATCTGACAGATATATCAACCGGGAATCATGTATTGTACATTCGTGGAAAAAATCATTTTGGACAATGGAAATCAGTAGGTTTTCATACTTTTTCTGTGATTGATACGGGAATTGATGAGCTTTCTGCTTCAGAAACTGTGTTCTATCCGAATCCGGTTGTCGATGTTTTATTTATTAGAAATGCAAATACGCTGATAAAGGAGATTGAAATCATTGATTCTTTCGGAAATATCTGCATGAAACAGAAGAATGATGCAAATACTCCTGTTATCCAAGTGTCTCTGAACGGATATCCGGCAGGATTGTATTTTGTGAAAATAAATTCTGAAAGGGGAAACAAAAGTATAAAGATCCTGAAAAAATAAATATATAAGATGAAAACAAAACTGTTGATAATGATATTTATTTCTTTATTTTGTGTAAATAAAGAAGTTTCCGCCCAATCTTTCTGGAAACAGTTGGGTAAAGCAGCCGAACAAGTTGGAAAGGAGTTGCTGGCTCCTACAACAGAGAAGCAGCAAAATACTGAGCCTGTTAATTGTGACGAAGAATTGACTCAGGAAAGAATGAGTCAGATATTTTTTTCTGTCTATGGACAGAACGCAAAATTACCGGAACGTTTTTTTGCAATGAATCCCGAAAAAATATTGTGCTATGGAGTATACGATCAGGTAGGATGGCTTTTAGCCCTTGAGAAAAAAGATTGTAAGTGGGGTATGGTAAAACAGGAAGAAATTGGTACTGTGATGTCTGGCTCTTCAGTCGATTCCCTTCATGTAGTCAGTGGAAATGGAAAACAGTACTTGTATTACGAGTATTATATGACAGGTGGTAATGTAGGTAACTATAATATATTTTTTAGTCTGGTTGATGCTGATACATATACAACTTATATGATAGAATATGAATGTTATCCTGTAAAAAGTACCGGGAAAATAGAGACAAAAAAAACTCCAACTGATAATCTTACCGGACAAACAATTTTATCCGATTTTTTAATTAAAAAATTAAATGCTTCTTCAAGGATTTTCAGAGAAAAAAAGGTTGAAGTACCATCGCTTAATGTTCCCAAAACTAAAAGTGTAATGAGTTTATCCGATGCTTATAATAAACATCTGAAAAGGTTACGTATAACTGCAGCTGAACGATCGGCCTTGAAGATTGACTATATAAAGAATGAGTTTTTTTCCAAACGCCCTAATAAAGAATTGTCAAAGGGAAAATTATTTTATCAGGGAGCTAACGGAAAAATGCAATCAATTTTCATTCTGGCTCCGGATCATGCTACCTGGGAATTTCTGGTTAGTTATGATGCCAAAGGGAATTATGTAGATTGTGTAATGATTGGACAAATAATGGATTATGCAGGTGACCGGGCAGAATCTGTTGTAGAAGGAAATAAAATCCAGGTTCATTCTACCTGGCCTGTTTATGAGGATGAAGGTGGAGATGGTAATGCCATTGTGAAGTATGAAATAACTCCTGAATTGAAATTTATAAAGTTAGATTAGAGTGCCTTACATTTCAGGATTATTATAGATAAAATTAATCTGAAAAGATTACTAACAATTTGAATGATAAAAAAATAACAATAAAAATTTGTATAATTTCAATTAAATAAATATCTTCGGCGTACCAATTGTTCGAAATTGGACTACGTTAAACATTAAATCATTAAAAATTATGGAACAAAGTGTGCAAGTATGGTCGGAGAAGACCAAAACGATTTACAATGGAGTCTTATTGTACTCAATCTGCAATGTTTTGTATGCAATTTTTGACCCGATTAATTCGGCAATCAATTCTGTGAGTTCTTTTTCTTCTGCTTTTGGTGCTCCTGAGGTATCAGGATCAGGAGGGTTGAGTATTTTTTGTTACATTTTGCTGGCTGGGGTCATTGTCGGTTACTTTTTATTCTTAACCGGCTTAAGTGGTTTTCGTCCGTTATTGGAAACAGAGGATGCTGCTTCCATTGGAAAAGTACGTAACGGGGTAATTTTAGGTTTAGTAGCAACAGGAGTAGCTTTTATTCCTTTAATGGGTTGGGTATCTGCTATTTTAAATATTATTGCGTTTATACTCATGTTGTTGGGTTATTCTTCGCTGAAAAATTCTGCAACTTTCCCGGTAAAAGGTAAACAAGGAGCATCCAAATTGTTTACAGCGATGATCTTGTCATTGATTGGAGCTGTTCTCGGATTTATTCCTTTAGCAGGAGGTTTCCTTGAAATGGTACTTGATATCATTGCCTTCTTTATGATATTGTCTGGTTGGGCTTCTATTAAAAACTCAACACCTGTAGCTCCAGCAGCTCCGGTAGTTGAATAACCCAATAAATATATCTGTTTTCTCTGTCCGGCCAAAATATTGTAATGATATTTAACCGGACAGATTTTTGTTTAATAATCAGAACAGGAGGAATTTCTCCGGTTCGTAATAATCAATGTCAAGTGAAAAATTTATTTCTATCAATGTGTATTTTTTCATTATTGTTTACTTTTTCTTGTAAAGATAAAAAGTTGAGCAATGATGAAATGAATGAGATATTCAAAAATCAGTATGGTATTTTGCCAGAAGTTTCTTTTCAATTGAATCCGGAGAAAATACTTTTTTACGGTGTGACAGGGGAAGATGAGTTTGATCAGCACGGTAGTCTCTTTGTCATGGAGAAAAAAGAGGATCATTGGCAGGAGACTGATATGGAGGAACTGGGAAGACTGGCATTCGGTTCTTCAATAGATTCTATCCAATTACTTTCATTGGGAGACAAATCTTATTTGTATTTTGAAACCACAATGGCTGGAGGAAATATGGGTAATTTTGATGTTATATTCGGAATCTATGATCCTGATTCTTATGAAATTTATAGCATAGATTATGAATATTTACCGGGAGGAATGAGTGATGATGTTCCGTTTACTCTCAGTGAAAATCTCTCCTCTAATCCTACCGTTCAGAGTTTTCTTGAAGAAAAAGCATATAGCTCTCCCCGGATTGTAAAGGAAAATGAGCAGGAGCAATTGGAAAAGAACTTTTTACGAGAGAATGAGGCCGTACTTAAACAATTAGAGAAATCTAAAAATCAGTGGATTACATTAAATCCTATCAAAACAAAACAATCTTTCTGTGACCTGAATGATTCAGATACACGCATTGAAAATGATTCATTTATTGTTACGGCATATTTCAAAGGTCCGGTTGTTGGTTATGATAAATTGAAAAAAGAATACATCATGATCTGGGCGCTTGAAAGTCATTATGACTGGATGGGAAAATTGTCGTTTGATGCTTCCGGTCATTTGAATATGTATTTCGGAGCATCTGATACTCCTTCGTATGTGGTTGATTTGCAAAAGTCTGGTTATATGAAATTGTACTAATCAATTTCAGCTATAATTTCTATTTTCTATTTTTAGTGATTATCTGCATGTTTTTCCCTAATGTTGAAGGCCTTTAAGCCTTAGGATGAAATATGCGAATTTATTTGCATTTATAAATATTGACATTTTATGAATAAATCATTAGCCATTTGTATATGCCTGTTGGCGACCAGTCTTTACGGACAAGGTGTTTATAAAGTAAAACCGGAACAAATGACCGGTCGTAAAGCTCAGGGTGTTTATGGAGATGTGAAAAAGGTTTCTTCTCCTGATGGGAATTTGCTGGAGTTTGACAAGGATGGAAACCTGCTTAAAAAGAAGTCCGGAGAAACAACTCTTGAATATACGTATGAGTCCCCTACTCGTTATATTCTTTATAATGATTATTATAATGTGATATATACAGATAGCATGCGGATCGAGAAATGGGATGATGCTCATGAAGATCTGTCAACCGATTATACTTTTGATGCGCAAGGACGAATTATAGGCTATTCTAAAGTAGGATACGGAGAATGGGATCAAATTCGCTATTACTATCAGAATGAGGAATTTCTTCCTTATAAAATAGTTGAATCGGGAGGCTGGGAGGCTGGTTCATATCAGGTAACATCTTTGTATACCTATACAGCAGTTGATACTAATGAAAACTGGACCAGTTGCAATATTGAAAGTAAAATAGAAGAAGTAGGAGAAGAAGGTGCTCCCGTTACAAGAACCGAACGGCGAAGTAAAACAAGGAGTATCACTTATTTCTCACAACCCGAACTTTCGACTTCACAAACATATGCTCCAAAGAATGAAAAAGTAGTTACCGGTACTACTACAAATGTAGAAAAGGAAAAAGATTCCACCTGGACTGATAATTTGTCTAAAAATATGGGTCAGATTATTGTTATCTTTATATTATTATGTGTTGTTGCGCATATGCTTTATGTCAAGTTTGTTTTTGGTAAACGCTACAGAATAGTATATACTCCCGAATATTTCCAGGAAATAAGGAGAAGTAAAGGATTGAATGAGAACACCTCGGAAGAAGAGGATAAGGAGATCTGGTCTTTACTTAGCAGAGCTTTTGAAGGATGGCCTGTTGTAGAACAAACAGATGATGAGTACCGGAAACCCAAGAGAATGAAGCATATCAAATCTGCAGCAGCCTTGATTGACCAGGCGATTGAACTTGCACCAACCAATCAGGAGACTGTCAATTGCCTGAATGAACTGACAGAAGTTATCAACAGCAACGAAACCCGTGTATTTGATGGCTCAAAAGCATTAATCGGTATCGCAACAGCAGTATCCCTCTTTTTATGGTATAGCGCTGGTTTCGGCACTTTTGCAATGTTCTTTGTTGCAACGTTGACTTATATATTGGCCAGTCAAACTCCTGTGTTCTTGGTTGAAAAAAGATCAAAAAGAGGTGGAGGAAATATACATGACGGAATTTTCAAAGGTACAAAATCCATGGTAAAAGGAGCAAAAACTGTTAGAACCACAACTACCTGGAGTGATGGCAGTAAAACTGTTGAGGATGATCATTCGGAACATTGGATATCTCTGTTTTTCAGTGTGATAATTCTCTTTATGCAGGGGATTTTGATTGCTATATGGACGTTGGTGAATTATTTGCGAAATTATATTCTATATATTTGAGGGTTTACTTTTTGCCTTGATGCAAAAAGTAGTAAAAATCATTTTTTATTGTCGCCTTACTTTTTGTCTTGAAACAAAAAGTAACAAAAAATTCAAGGCTGCCGGAAAAAAGCTAAAAAATACTTCGTTGCGGCTAAACGAAAAAAACTCGCTACGCCTACGGCTCCGCTCAAACAGTTTTTCGTTTTTAACGCCTTCACTACGTATTTTTCTTAACGCTTTTTTCCTAAGGCCGGTCGGCTGACGCATGCAATAGGTTTGGGATGTTTGCTTGTTTTGTTTGATTGACATATTGGATGGGCGGATCCCTGTCATGTTTGGAAGGTTTACGAGGCCTTGACCCTATGGGCCACAGGATCCGTAGACATGAGTGAAGGCCGCCCAATAATGTCAAACAAACAAATATTCCAAGAAACACAGTCAAACAAAATTTACAGAATTTGAAAATCCAGCCCGGGCTTTATGCCCGAATATCCCCCAAGGGGGTTTGGGGGGTATACCTTGTTGTCAAAATGCTGTCCGAAGCGAAAGAGCCGCAGGCGATTGAGCAAGTTCATTTTGACGAAAAGCGCCTTTTTTTGGTTACTTTTTTTGGCGCAGCAAAAAAAGTAACATATTCTTTGCTTCTTTATAAAAGAAAACCACTACCTTTGCCTCTCAATAAAACATAAAACAAGAAAGGAGCAATCCTATGAAAATCTTCCATACATTTAATCTGAGCATCATGCCAGGCAGAGTCCGCTTCCGGTTTTAATTTCTCTGCAATCTATTAAGCGGATTTGCACAACAATCAATTCTTTTTTTTAGTTATTTATAGTACACAAAATATATATGTGCGTGAGCCACATCTGTGTACATCATTCAAATATTTATTATGCAAAGTAAAAATACATTTCTTTATTGGAAGAAAAATATATTCTTTTTTCTGAGTAGTCAGGCTATTTCTTTATTTGGTTCTGCCCTGGTTGATTTTGCCATTATCTGGCATATCACATTGGCAACCAAATCCGGGGTAATGATGACCATAGGAACGCTCTGTGTCTTTGTCCCTCGTTTGTTGATTTCTCTTTTTGCCGGTGTTTGGGCCGACAGATATAACCGGAAATACCTGATCATTTTTTCTGATGCAGGAATTGCATTTGTCACCTTATTGATGGCTATTGCTTTCCTTGCAGGTTATCAGGAACTATGGCTGATTTTTGTAGTATTAGCTATTCGCTCTCTTGGTATGGGTATTCAAACTCCGGCGGTTGGAGCTATTCTTCCGCAAATTGTTCCTTCCGAACACCTGATGAAGATCAATGGTATCAATGGAAGTTTACAATCTGTTATTATGTTGCTTTCTCCTGTTGTAAGTGGAGCATTGTTGTCGTGGATACCTTTAGGAGCTATCTTTTTCATAGACGTTTCTACTGCTATGATTGGGATATCTATTCTGACTCTTATTCGTATAAAAGCACATGAAAAAGCAACCCAGAAACAGGATACCGGCTATATTGAGGATTTGAAAATCGGCATCCGTTATGTAAGGGAAAATATTTTTGTCAGAGAGATGATGATTTTATATGCGTTTTATTTCTTCCTGATAACTCCTGCTGCTTTTTTAAGTCCGCTGTATATTGCCCGTACTTTCGGAGAGGAAGTTTGGCGGCTGACTGCCAACGAGGTCGCATTTAGTGTTGGAATGGCTCTTGGTGGTGGAATTATCGCCTGGTGGGGAGGTTTCAGAAATGGTATCAACACCATTGCTTTTTCCTGTTTTATTATTGGCATTACAAATGCTTTCCTGGGAGTTCCCGGATTTTATGGATATCTTGTATTGTTGTTTATCATGGGTATCGTAATCTCATTTTTCTCTTCTGTAGAAATGACTTTATTCCAAAAGAAGGTGGATGCAGATATGCAAGGACGTGTATTCGGATTGATTCAAATTGTTTCTACCGGGATAATGCCTTTAGGAATGTTGATTTTTGGCCCTTTAGGAGATAAAATGCCTATAGAAATCCAGTTTGTTGTCTGCGGAATTCTGATTACTATTCTGGGAGTTTATGTCTATTTCAATAAACGGTTGAAAGATTCTGTAAAACAAACAGAAGAAGTGTTGAATTAACAAGCTAAATGACTTTTGACACACCTCCATTGCCTGAAAAGCCTGCGAATACTATGCTTGATGATAGTAGAGCGCAGGCTTTTAGGTGTTGACTGAAAAAAGTGTATCAGACACACTGAATATTGGTGAACCTTGTTTTTATTAATGCACAATGTGGATTTTCTTCACTAAAGACTCCTCATTATTGATCAACTTCAAAATATACATACCTGAGGGAAGATCGGAAACATCCCATTCTATAGTGTCGTTGTTCTGCATGTCCTGACTCTTTACCAATTGACCATTTATATTGTATAATAAGATTGTTGACGGATTATTATTGTCATCATTGTAGTTTATATGCAAAATATCTTTTGCAGGCAGGGGCCACACATGCAAACTTTTTTTATGATTGGTTTTGATGGCAATGCCACTGTTTTTTTCTACAATATTTGTAATTTCATCTGCAGACAACTCATAATTGAATACCATGAAATCATCGATATAGCCTTTAAATAAGGGGTTGGAATATTGGCTGCGGCCGATGTAGTTCAAAACAGGTTTGAAATCCATCGGTTTTATAGTGAACGCATTGGATGCTGCGACCAATTCTCCATTGGTATATATTTTAACTCCGGATGTACCCATGGTTACTGCAACATGAGACCACTGGTTGGCAGGCAATACCGGTGCATCCAGGTATTGCTCTGCATCCCCATTTTTAATAGCAAAGCGCAACTTTCTCGGCAAATCGGAGTTGGATGTTGTTAAGAACATATTTTCACTTTCGCTATTACCAAAATCGAAAATACGTTGCCAAGTAGCTCCTCCTCTCCAGTAAACCCATGTAGCAATGGTAATCTCGTTATGATTTGCAATACTGGCAGGTAATTGTATGAAATTTTGAGTGCCATCCATTGATATGGCTTTACTTCCTATTTTCCCATCGACCCATCTAGCGCTCCCATATACAGCGCCATGATTCAAATTCTCGGTATCATCCAGAGCATCCGCATCGAAAGATAAATGAAGCACCTGAGCATTGTTGCCACTGGCTTTTGCGGAAACCTGATTAGAAAAAGGAGATCGGTTCAAGGATTTGTCGACTGCTTTTATTGCATAAAAATACTGTTTTCCGGCAATGCTTGTGTTGTCTACAAAAGAAGTGGATCTCACATCACGTGCAATGGTGTTGTAAGGCTCATCTGCCGATTCAGAACGAAAAATGGTATATCCTTCCACATCAGTTTCCGGATTAGCCGACCAATCCAATTGGATAGATGCGGCATGGGCGGTTGCAAACAGATTAGCCGGAGCTTCGGGAGCTTCAAACTCTACAGGTACACCGACAGGAAGAAATCGCCATTGCTGATTGGCAGTTCCTTTGATATCTTGCTGCTGGATGTTTGCGTTTTGTGCAGTGCTGGACCCTGCTACTTCCATACATTTCGCACTGTAGCGATTGCGAATATAAAACCAGCCATCTTCTACATATTCCAAATACCATTGTTGATTATCATTCTTGTTGTTATCCCACACCTGTATCCCACTACCATTTTCGAGAGACCAGCCAGGAAGATCCAGCGCTTTATTGCTGTGAACGGCAGTAAATGTAAAATAGCTGAAATCTCCACCTATGCGCGAATCCACCGGAGTTACATTCCATTGTTGATATTTGGCGCCTGTATAACTATTCTGACGAACTTTAGTACCAGCGTTCATAAGACCGCCAGCCACTTCCATTGCCTTATGACTGTTACGGTTTACCAATATATAAGTTCCATTGATAACAGGCTGAATATCGTCTCCCCATGTAATATTCACAACCCTTTCGGCATTTGTTTGTCCCTGCTGGTAACCGGTTCCTCCCGGCATTTCCAGGATGTATTCCCGCTGTGGGCCATAGCCATCATAATACACATCTCTGTCTTTGGAAACAAAGCGATAGGTGGTTGTAGCTGCTTGTCGTTCTGATGTTCCGCCAAAAGCCTGCACTTTACCTTCCGGACTGCGATAAACAGATGCAGCAGTCCAGTTCGGGCGATGTTCGGCGTACCCCAAGCGTTTTCCATAACTGGCTTTCACAAATTCTCCACGTGCATATTCAGCCGTTCCCCACCAAATGCCCGTTTGAAGGCCATATTCAACGCCAACCATGGCTTCCATTACATTATGCAATTCATCATTAGTGGCATGGTGACCGTTCGCTCTTACCGTTGTGAAAAAGTCAGCATAATTATCAAAATTGCCTGCAAGTTGATGGGTATTTCCTTCATCCAGTCTGTCTTTTAATGTATTATACCACTCCAAAGCTTTATCTGTGTTCAGCGTGTTCCCTCCGGAAATACGAATATTGTCGAAGCGTGGATTTTTCTTCAGTTCACCGGCAATTTCATAAAAATCACTGATAGTACCTTGCCCTGTAGCCGAATAATCCGGTTCGTTAAAAGGGGAAACGGTTATTACTGTGCGCCCCTGCTCTTCGTGAAGTCTTGCCGTTACATCTATCAGTTGGGCCCAATGCCTGGCATTACCGGCAAACCAGGGATCAACGGAGGGATGGTCGCTATTCAATACCACTTTTGTGTTGGCTCCCAATAATTTGATTATTCTTAAGCGTTCATTCAAGGTTTTAAGTTCTGCAGCCTGAAGTTCACCATCAATCAATGGAGCTGTAGGAGTAAAGGATGATCTTACCACACCTATTCTGTCAATTCCCATAAAGGCTATACCACGTCTGATATTTGTTTCGCTCAGCCAGGCCAAATCCAGTCCCCAGATAATCGGAGTGGAAACTCCTTCTTCCGAGATATCAAACAGTACTGTTCGATTAGGAATTTGTTGAGCAACCAGCTGGTTGCTTGCAGTGATAGTTTGTGCTTTCGTTTGGGTTATGAGACACCCAAACAATAATATTAAAAATAGAGATTTGGTTTTTTTCATATCATACTGTATTTTATTCAACCAGACTACAAAAATACACTATCGACAACTGTATTGATTTTTTATTTGTTGAAAAAAAAGAGTTGATTGTTGATAATAAGTGCATTTTACCATATTTCTAAGTCCTTTTATGTAATCTTCAGTGAGCAATAAAAAAGATGCCTGAAAAAGTTTTTGATTTACATCAATGCTTTTTCAGGCAATCTATGAAAATGTTTTAAAACCTAATGTTTATCACTTTACAGAGACTTTTACTCCATTGACAATGTATACGCCGGGAGCGATAGGAATGGTTGTTTCTCCATCAGCAATCGTTACACTCTTTATCGATTGACCAATAATAGAATACACATTTACTCTTGTGGCAACATCGCTTTTTACCAAAATACCCTTGCTAATTCCAATGGCAGAAAAACCTTTGTCTTGATTAACTACATTTATTCCTGTTCCATTGGCCGTGCGAGTCAGTTGGAAATCATCCAACTGGAACCAACCACCATAAGATTCTGCTCCAATTTTTACAGTTGAAGGCGCTGTCAGTTTGAAATCAACGGAGAGCGGAATCCATCCTTCAAAAGACTTCCAATCAGCATCAGCATTGAATGTGAGAAGATCTGACGAATAGGATACATCGTCTATTGAGGCATAAATATATTGGTTGATTATACTTTCGGGACCACCGGTACGCATGGCGGCGGTCAACGTATAACTTCCGACCGGCAAATCGATCTCCTGGGAAACATTGAAGAAATTTACGGTACCGGCCCACACGTTGTATATGTGATTTCCTTCATGTGGCACATCGGCTCCTGTATTATCAATCACTTTTACATCAATCCATCCGTCAAAAGTATTTTCCGTAAACCAAAAAACAGGTTCATGTAGCATTCCTCCTCCTAAAAGTAAGTTCTCACCTTGCCCTTCTTCAAAACTCGGATTCCAGATTGCAAATGTAAAATCGGCCGGAGTATTGGGGTTGTTGATACGGCAGGCAATTTCTGCTGTTCTCAAGGTGTTCATAGCTTCCTGAATATCATCAGCAGCATAGGTTCCTGCAGTACATTTTTGTTCAATTGGTTCAAGCACAGCAATAAGTTCTGCATATCCCGAATAGGAGGCATATGTTGCTTTATTGGCATTGCATTTATCAATCATAGTTTTCAAAGGAGCATATATTGCAATGGCTTTTTCGGCTGCTTCATGGGCCGTATCAAGGAGTTCTATAGTAGCTGCTACATCCGCCATGGATTGTGTTTGAATGACATTCTTTGCTTCTGTAATAGCAGCTGCCAAAGCTGTAGCAACAGCTGCTTCCATGGGTTGCAGGGCGCTCAATTCTGCTTCTTCAAGCAAACCAATCAAAGCATTCATCGCATTACCCCTGTAAATCAAACTTACATTATCAATAGCTACCCAATTTGCAGTAGGATTTTCTATATTCAAGCCTATTTCTACAGCATTATTTGTTACAAAAAAATTAACAGTATGATATGTGAGGGTTCCTGATGTGACGCGAGTCATTTCTACTGCTGCATCATCTGCAGCATACAAATAAACATCTTCAGTGTTATTGTCCCTGAATGCAGCAGCTTTTAAGGTATAACTACCATTGGGCAGTCCATAGATGTATTGCGACATGGTTCCTGAAAAAAGATCTGGATTCCAATTCTCCCAGAATTTACCGGTACCGTCAGGTTTAGACTTATCATTATTTGTCTGTAATTGATTGTTTGATGCTCCTGTAGTACTTTCCCAGCCATAATATGAAGTTTCAAAAGTTGGGTTTTTGATTGCAAAAGTATAATCCATTGCTGATGAAACCCAGGGTTCCAGATACTCGGCCAAAGCTACCATTATCATTCCGATTGCTTCTTCAAGAGCTGCTTCTGATTCCGGTATATTTTCATTTGAAATGGTCAGGAGTAAGGCTTCTCCTTTTTCTACTTCACCTTTCAACGCTTCTGCACCGGTTTTTTGAGGATCATATAAGGAATTTCCTTTTTCACACAATGTTTTTAATTGATCAATGAGAGTCATATTGGGCCATTCATACAATTCCCAATTATCGATATATCCAACATCTCCACCACCATTACAGCAATTATTAAAATACAATCCGGTACAACTGGCTCCGGTAGTAAAATAGCCTTCTACTAATTCCCACTCCTGCTCCTTTGTCGAACGGACAATATCGCCATATCCCAATCCTCCTATCTGAAAAGTTCCTTTATTAACGTATATTCTGGCACGTACCAGATAGCTTGTGGAAGGTTTCAGTTCTATCTGAACATCTAAAGACCCCACATAGCCTCCTCCTCCTATTGAACCAAGCTTGCCGCTGGTAGTTTCACAATATACAGTCTCTTCATCAATAGTAGCTTCTGCACCCCAAGCATGGGTGAATTTATTAATGTCAGTAATTTGCCAGTCCGGATGCAAATTTTTCCCCGGAAATAATTCTGTACATTCTTCTGCATGCAATGCTACATTACCAAATAATACAATAAAAAAGTAAAAAAGTAATTTTCTCATTTTAATTTGTTTTAAATTTACACTCAATCTACAAATGTAGTGATTCGTGATTTTTTGACTGTCTTCATTTGTTGAAAAAAACGATATGGTTGTTGAGAATATTCATTTTCATGTATTCAACCGGCAGGAAATCTGAAAATCTTACTGTAATTTTGCTTGGAAAATAAAGCCATTAAACTTGGATCAATTCTTACTGATATGAGATACCTGATATTACCCTTGTTGATCGTTTGTTGTCTGATGTATACAGATGCGAAAGAACAATTCAATTTCTCTAAAATAAATACTCTTAACGGACTTGCTGATAATAAGATCAGGGATATTGCTCAAATGCCGGACGGAAGACTGTTTGTCTATACTGAAAGTTTGGTAAATATTTATGATGGCACTTCATTTAAAGTAGTTCACCTGGATGCAGACAATGCATATAGTTTCCCGGGATTTGTATGTTATATCCAACTGCTTGTAGGAGCAGAAGGATACGTTTGGGTCAAAAGCAATGAAACATTGCAATTGATAAACATGGAAACAGAATCCTGTGTTTCAAACATCGACAGTGTTTTACTCTCTTTGGGTATAAAAGAACATATTAGTAATGTGTTTATGGATTCACAACAAAATCTTTGGTTCACTACCATTCACAACAAAGTATTGTACCGGGATGCTAAAAAGAAAGAAACATCTACTTTTATAGAAAATCTGCCCAAGTTGGCGGATAAAGATGACCGGCTTTCTTCCATTGCTGTACACAATAATCTTGTTTACCTGTTTTTTATAAAAGGGCTTGTCATTTGTTATGATGTAAACTCTTGTAAAGAAAAATTCAGCAAGAACCTGTTGCCGGAAGATATCCGGAATACTCCATGCTGGGAAATGATTGTTGCGATCGAAAGCGATTATTTATATCAGGTTCGCAGTGGTACTCCCAGTGTCGCATTAAGATATGATACCAGGACCGGATTCAATGAGACTCTGATAAAAGCAGATCAATGGTTGAACAAAATTTCATTCGACAAAACAGGAAATGCCTGGATTGGCCATCCCCAGGGATTATGGTATATTGACAAATCTTCTAAAGAAGCATCTTTCCACCCATCCAACCAATTCCTCAACAATGTTTTTATTGATACTGAAATAAGTGCATTATGCTATGATAGTGATGGGGGGCTTTGGATTGGAACTTTTGACAGGGGACTATTATACTATCATCCGGATCGTTTCAAGTTTAAAAAAATAGAAAAATACCACTTTGGGATCAGCAATCACAAGGCTCTGATTGTAGGATGCTTTGCAGAACACAATGACAATATATTGATTGGCACAGCCCAGGGACTATTTAGCATGAATGCTCAAAGCTATGAAATATCCCTTATATCCAACCACCAATCATATTGTAACTTTTTGCATAAGGATATAAACAACAAAATGTGGTTTGGCACTTCCGAAGGTTTGTTTTTGTTAAATCCTTACCGGTTGGAATTGCAAAAAAATGTATCAGCATTGTATGAAGATAAACAAGGAACGATTTACCTTGGATTATACCATGAAGGATTCGGAATATATGACCCCAATACTAAGATAGTCAACAAAATCCAACTCAAAAATGGGAATGACGTACTTCAAATAAAACAAATTCTCGAATTCAGAGAAACCGAATTGCTGTTAGTCAGCAATTATGGCTTATATATTTATGATATGCTGGGTGAAAGCTTAAAAACAATTTCCATGGACAAAGGCATCAATCCTATTGCATTTCAACACAACAACCGGTCATATACCAATATATTTGTTGACAGCAGGGGTTTGATCTGGTTTGGAACTCAGGATGGTTTAAATGTCTGGAATAACGCCGAAAATAAATTACAAACCTTCTATGCTGAAAACGGATTGATCAATAGCGGCATCAATGCAATCATTGAAGATGACAATCATAAAATATGGGTATCTACATTTAATGGAGTATCCAGTATTGATGTTTCTGAAACAGATCATGTAACCAATTACTCCTTTACCAATTTCAACCATTGTGACGGAATAATGAATGACGGATTCATTGATCGATCGGCTTATAAAACCAAACAAGGGCTTATATTTTTAGGGGGATTAGATGGATTCAATATCATTAATCCTGAAATTTTGTATCAAAACCGGAAACCATTGAAAAAACCACTTTTTACCAGGTTCTCAGTGCTTGGAATGGAAATAAAAGAAGGTAAGGAATATGATAAAAATCTCATTCTGTCTAAATCTATCGCTGCAACCAGGACTGTTTCATTAAAATACAACCAGAATTTCTTTGCATTGGATTTCTCAGCTTTAAATTTTATTAATCCTACACAAACATATTATCGCTATAAGTTGGAAGGTTTTGATGAACAATGGCATGAAATAGCATCAACCAATGGAACCGGGCGGGTGACTTATACGAATATTCCTCCGGGTAAATATGTTTTCAGAGCTAATGCTGCGAACAACTTCAAAGACTGGAGTAATGAATATGCAGAATTGAATATCATTATCCTTCCTCCTTTTTGGAAAACAACTCTGGCCTATATCATATATATAATATTCATTGTTTGTTTCTTTTATGGGGGCATTAATTACTATTTGCAATTTAAAAAACACAAACTTGAAAGGCTTCAAAAGGAGCGACTGGACGAAATGAAATTTCGTTTTTTCACCAATGTAAGCCATGAATTACGTACTCCGTTAACGCTGATTCTTACACCTTTAGATACCATTGTAAAAAAACTGGAAGACGGAACTCTGAAGAGTCAATTGAGATATATATATAAAAATGCGGTTGGACTATTGGAACTGGTAAACCAGTTGTTAGATTTCCGTCGGCTTGAAATGAAAGGAGAAACACTGCAGTTAACCTATTTCAATGTCAGTGATTTTATTGAAAATATCAGTCTTTCTTTTAATGAGATTGCACAAAACAAAAACATAAAATTTCAAATAGAATGCCGTAAAAAGAATATATATGCTTATGTTGATAGAGACAAACTGAATAAAATTGTATATAATCTATTGTCGAATGCATTCAAATTTACGCCGAAAAATGGAACAGTACAGATCATCCTTGATTGCGAAAATTCATCTGAGAATAGCGATAAGCCTTTTTGTATTCAGGTAACAGATTCCGGTTGCGGAATACAGGAAAAAGACCTGCCACATATCTTTACCCGTTTTTACAGGGCAAAAGAAAATATAGAAAACATTTCCGGCAGTGGTATTGGATTACATATTGTACATGAATATGTTCAATTACACAACGGAATGGTCAAGGTGGAGAGTAAGCTCAACAAAGGTAGTACATTCAAAGTCTATATTCCCCAGGATCTCAAACCCAATAGCGACAAATTGGAAATGAATCTGAATGAGAAGTGTTCCGAACATAGGTACAAACTATTGATAGTTGAAGATAATGAAGAATTTTCTGCTTTTCTTTACGAACAACTATCAGGATTCTACCATGTTACTACTGCTACAAACGGAAAAGAAGGATTGGAAGAAATTGCTAAAAACCTTCCTGATTTAATACTGAGTGATGTAATGATGCCTGAAATGGATGGAATAGAATTTTGTAGAAAAATTAAAACAGATATTCGAACCTCGCATGTTCCGGTCATTCTTCTTACTGCCCGTTCGGCCGATAATGCTGAGATTGAAGGATATTCTTCCGGTGCGGATGCATATATATCCAAACCATTCAATATGGATATTTTATTATTGCGTATCCGGAAATTACTGGAAAGACAGGAAGAAAGAAAAGCATTATTCAAAAATGCAATTGTAATACATCCCGAAAACATCACCACTACTACTATTGATGAAGAGTTGATCAAAAAAGCCATCGAACATGTAACTAAAAATATTCAGGATTCTTCATATTCTGTGAAACAACTCAGTCAGGATATGAATATGGATCGCACCGGACTATACCGGAAAATACTTGCTCTTACCGGACAAACTCCTACTGTTTTTATCCGTTCAATCAGATTGAAACGTACTGCACAATTGTTGGAACAAGGATTAAGTGTATCTGAAGTAGCTGATCAGACCGGATTTTTTAATACCAGCCATTTGAGCAAATGGTTTCAGGAAGAATATGGTATGAAGCCACTCCAATATGTCAAGAGATCAAAAAAATAATTTTAGCTTCCGCTTGTTTAGCTAAATATTGAATTAATTTGTATATTTTTGTCCCGAATGAATATTTACAAGATTCAGATGACTGATGGGGCTGAAATCTATTGCGAATGTTATGGAGATAAGCTGATGCCCGCCTTACTTTTGTTACATGGCAATGGAGAAAATTTGCATTATTTTGATCCTCAGATACCTTATTTTTCAACACAATATCACGTCATAGCCATAGATAGCCGTGGACATGGGAAATCATCCCGTGGAAGTAATTCTATGAATTTCAACACTTTATCTCAAGATGTCTTGGAAGTATTGAATGCCTTGCATATTGAAAGGGCAAATATCCTCGGATTCAGTGATGGTGCAAATATAGCTTTATATCTGGCTTTATTGGCTCCCAAACGGATTTCTTCCATGATCTTGTCGGGGGCTAATTATTCTCCGGCCGGACTCCGGTTTCGTGACCGCTTATTTATCGTGTTATATTATTATTGCTTAGTGCTGGTATCATTATTTTCTGCGTCTCTCAGAAAGAAGAAGGAGATATGGAATCTGATGATACATCATCCGAACCTTACCATTCGGGAAATATCTCAGATATTGGTTCCTACATTGATTATCACAGGAGAGAATGATATGGTAAGTCAAAAACAAAATGATGAAATGCATAAGGTTATTATCGGTTCCGGGAGAATCATTATTCCAAAGACAGATCATTTTGTGTCTAATAAGCACCCGGAAATATTCAATCCGATCATTGAATCTTTTTTACAAAAGATAGTATAATGAATAAACTTTCAGCATCATTTTTTCAACGGGATGTCTTGGTTGTAGCCCCCGAATTATTAGGAAAAATATTGGTACGTCAATTTGATGACGGAACGGTCGGACGTTTCCGGATTACGGAAGTAGAGGCCTACCGGGGAGAGGAAGACAAAGCCTGCCATGCGTGTAAAGGCCGTACCAAACGAACCGAAGTCATGTATCATACCGGAGGAAGAATATATGTCTACCTGATATACGGCATGTATTGGATGTTGAATTTTGTCACCGGAAGTGCAGAGCAGCCTCAGGCTGTCCTTATCCGGGGATTGGAAGGAATATCCGGACCTGGACGTATTGGTAAAAAACTCCGGTTAGATGCCGGATTTTATGGTGAAACTCTTCCCTCTTCCCGTATATGGTTGGAAGATGACGGACATATCCCAACCTATAAAACCACTGCCCGTATCGGCATTGCTTATGCAGAAGAATGGACAGATATAGAGTGGAGATTTATTGTTGAGCCGAACTCTTCGGCAGTAAAATCTCGTTGATAGCCCTTTCAAAATCACTTTTTGGCATCACTCCCCGGGCTACTTGTGGAGCTCCTTCTAAAGGAATAAAGAACAAAGCAGGAATACTACTGATGCCAAAAACACTTGCCAGTTCTTTTTCTTTATCCACGTCTATTTTATAGATATAAATCTGACCACCATATTCAGCAGCTAATTCATCTAAAATCGGAGCTATTTTCCTGCAGGGACCACACCAGTCAGCATAAAAATCTATGATACAAGGTTTGTCTCCCAAATATTTCCATTCCTTGGGATTGGTTTCATAATTAGCTACTCTCTTCAGGAATTCAGCCTTTGTCAGATGTATGGTAGTAGCTTTTGCGTTTACCTCAACTTCAGTCTTTGTATTTTCGGTTTCTGCTGCTGCTTTATCCTTTTTCTCTGAAGCATTACAAGAGAAAAAAGTTAGCACAGCCATGCAAATCAAAATTGTCTTTTTCATATTATTTTATTTTATGCGACGCAAAGATAGAATAAAATTTGGTTGATACATGCAAATAAAATCAATCAGGCGTCAAAATCTATTGATAATTGTAACTCTTTGGGTAATAATGTGAAACTCATCCGGTGATAGGGTGTCGCACCAAACTGTTCTATACCTTTTCTGTGCTTTGTAGTGGGATATCCTTTGTTTTGGTCCCATCCGTACATGCCGAACTCATCATGGAGTTGCATCATATAATCATCCCGGTACGTTTTCGCTAAAACGGATGCCGCCGCAATCGGCAGGTATTTTCCATCTCCTTTGACGACACAAGTATGTGGAATGCCTTTATAGGGCTTGAAACGGTTCCCGTCGATCAGTAAATGTTCCGGAGACATGTTTAACTTTTCTATAGCTCTATGCATAGCAAGAAACGATGCATTCAGAATATTGATTTCATCGATTTCTTTGGGAGAAACAATGCCTACTGCCCAAGAAACAGCCTCTTGCTGAATAATTTCCCGCAACCGGTAGCGCTGCTTTTCACTTAATTGTTTGGAATCATTTAATTCTTCGCATACAAAATCTTTCGGAAGGATGACGGATGCTGCAAAAACCGCACCGGCAAGGCAACCTCTTCCGGCTTCGTCACAACCGGCTTCCAAAAGATCTTTATGCAAATATGATGCCAACATGAGCTTCTTATTGTTTCTTTTTCAAAAGCGATGCCAGCCAAAGCATTAAAACAGCACCCATCAGGGCAATGATCAATTGATACGGAATAGAGTACTGTATAAGAGTGATGATATAGTAAAGACACCCTCCTACAAAACCGCCGATGACTCCGATGATAATGTTCCAGACAGTTCCGAAACCACCACCTTTCATCAACATTCCTCCTAACCATCCGATAAGTCCGCCCACTAGAGCGGAAAGAATGAATCCTGTTATTGGCATAATTTTTTTTAATTATAAATTTTGAATTTTGAATTTTGAATTTTGAATTGAATTTTAGAATTCAAAATTTTGAATTCAAAATTCAAAATTTCCTAAA
>JAVBMQ010000173.1:0-15817 GCA_031552335.1 Bacteroidales bacterium
CTGACTCAGATGTTTTTCTGGTCATGGCTGGTGATATCTTTTAAAGATGAATATTATGGAGCCTTACTTTTCCTGTTCTTATTCTTTGTGCAATTCTATTTACTGGTTTTAATCGAACATTATCAACAGAACCGGAAAATAACAGCATTCCAAGGCTTTATTATATTAAGTAACAACTTATCTCTTTTTGCAGGAAGTATCTGTATTTTCAAGAATTACCCTGTAGACCTGCGGGGAGTTATTACGATCATCATTGCCGCTTTGAATGCCATTCCAATGGTTTTGTTATTCAAAGACCAAAAGGCAGACAAGCGACTGATATATTTATTGATTGCCATTGTCCTGACATTCGTCAGCCTTGCTATCCCCATTCAACTGAACGGATGCGCCATTACCATGTTCTGGGCTGCGGAAACTGTTTTATTGCTTTGGTTATGGCAAAAATCCGGAATTAAAGTTTTCAAATACGGATTTACTGTCATTGAAATATTGGTTTTCATATCCCTGTTGATGGATTGGTCCGGCTTCTACAGGAACCACATAACCATATTGCCGGTTATTCTCAACAAACCATTTATTACTGGAGCAATTATCACAATCAGCGTATGGATCAATGCCTGGTTATTGAAAAAAGAAACCGGGAAAGAATTTTTGCCGGGAATATCTGCAAATCTGAACAGGGTATTTTCTTTTACAGGCATTATCCTGTTATTTTTCACACTCTTTCTGGAATTGCAATACCAAATGATAAGGTTCTATGAACCGGCTTCATTCCGCTATGTAATTTACGGACTTTACAGTTACTTGTTTGCCGGTATTTTAACGCTTATCTGCAGAAACAAAAAATACTGGACAAACACATTATACTGTATTGTTCTGGGGCTTTCCATATTATATATCTTATTATATAACCCTTTTGTCTTCCAGGTTCGCGGAGATGTAATGTATGGAGTATTGAGTAGTTGGGGATATTTCTCCATGCATTATTTTACTGTTCTGGCAGTCATATATTTCCTGATCTTCCTGTTACAAAAAAGAAAGGAAACCTCCATTATTGACAAGCATTCCGAAGGACTGATCTACTGGTTTGCCACAATCATTTCAATGATCATTCTCAGCATTGAAATTGACAACATCCTGTTAATGATATTTTTCAACGGAACCAATCAGGAGCATTTATTAAACATTAGCCACAACATCCTCTATCCGATTATGTGGGGTATTGCTTCTTTTGTTTTAATGGTGATAGGCATGAAACGGAAAAGCCGCGATTTACGTATTATCTCCCTGAGTCTATTCGTATTAATTATAGCCAAATTATATCTGTATGATATTTGGAAAATGGAACAAACCGGACGTATCATTGCCTTTATCTTCTTAGGGGTATTATTCCTGTTGGTTTCTTTCCTCTATCAAAAATTAAAGGTGCTATTAATGAAAGAAGAAGAAGAAAAAAAGGATAGTCAAGAAAAAATCGATCATTTTCATTAAGCAATACGCAGGAGCCTGATTTATTGGGATTATGCGATTGCGGGACAATAACTAAATATATTGAACAGGAATGATTAAAAGAAACACAAAATCGGTCTTTCAGCCGAGTAGCTTAGTTTTACGGAAAATCAATAATTGTCAATTATCAATTGTCAATTACCTATTCATCCTGTTACTTTTTCTGTTCCTCCCCCTAAGTTCTTCATTTGCAGGTCATTTTTCAGGGAAAGCCAGCATTCCTGTTGTTGAAAAAAGCGGATATTATCACTTGCTTTTAGCTCCAGATGTATTGGCGGTTTCTCAGACAAGTTTATCCGATATACGTATCGAAGGTGATTCTTCCGGACAGGAAATCCCATATATATTATCTGCAGAAAACCCCAAAACTCCAACCACCTCATTTCAGTATTTCAAAATAACTGAAAATGAGTTCAATACCAAAGACAGTATTACCCGTGTAGTTATTGATAACGAAAAAAAAGAGACCATTAATCAATTTTGCATCATCATCCAAAATGCGGAAATTTCCAAACATATTGCTTTGAAAGGAAGTGATGATGGAAAAACATGGTATGTAGTCAAACAAAAGACACCGGCAAGCATGGGAATAAAAAACGATACCGGCAGCGAAATCCTCATTACAGACATTCCATCCGGAAATTACCGTTTTTATGAAATTCAAATCAGCAACCCTCAAAAGGATCCGATCAAAGTGTTGAAAGTAGGAAAATACTTATTTGGAGAAATTCAGGGAAAATATTCGGAAGTTTCGTTAGGAAATTTCATAAAAAAAGACAGTGCTGACAAAAAAACATATATTTCATTTCCCAACATCAAAAGGAACTATCTGATTAACCGATTGCGTTTCGACATAGACACTAAATTACCTTATCTGCGTGGATGTCAGATAGTAAGACCAGAATACCGAAAGGATAAAAGTATCTATTGGATTGTCCAACTTTCTTTCAATATTTCTTCAAAAGGAGAAAATATCATTGAAACACCCCTGTTTCATCTAACACCGGGCAGTATGATCATTATCGACAATAAGGACAATGTGCCTTTGAATATCAATCAGGTAACAGCATTCCAACTAAACAGATATCTCACTGCTTTTCTGGAAGAAGGCGAACATTATACTTTGTATTGCGGTGATAAAGAATTAACAGCACCACAATATGATCTGGCATATTTTGAAAAAAACATTCCTCAGGATCTGCCTGTATTGAAAGTAAATACTTTAGAAGATATTTCCAAAGAAGACATTCCGGAAGTAACAAAAGAAATTAATTTTTGGGAAACACAAACTTTTCTGTGGCTGGTTATTGCCGGAGTAGGATTATTTTTGCTTTGGGTATGTTATGCGATGGTTAAGGAAATGAAGAAGCGAAAATAGGCTGGTATTTTTAATCGATTTTTAGTCCGAATTCTTTTGTAAGAGACAATAAACTGGGATTTTGTCCGGCCATCTGTTCGAATTTTTCCTTATCTGTATAAGCGAGTTGCTTGATATTTTCCTCGCTGATATGAACTTCCATTCTGACTTCAGAGTTTTTCAACTGCATCCTCAGGTATTCCATGATAGAGGTAGCCTGGTCATTGAATTTTTGTTGTTGCTCCTGATTGTAAACTAACACTTCAAATACATATTTTCCAATCAGATTCGGCAAAGAATTGAGCATGGAATTTTGTAAGTGTGGCTGTTCTTTCAGATATTGGCGGGCATACGCAGTCCAGGCAGCATTCAGCTGTTCCGGAGTAAAATCAGAAACCTGATTTTGCATTTCAACAGTTTGTTGTTTTTGAAGCGGATTCTCCTCTTTATCCCCATGTGGATTTTTCAAAGATATCCCTAATTTTTTGGTGATAACTTTTGTTTTCGAAGCTGATTCGGGAGCTTGATTCCCCCGCACAGAAGTAACAATAGGTAAATCTGTCTTTTCAGATTGAACCGTTTTTTCTACTGATTGAGCAGATATATTATCCGAGTCAACAGATGATTGTTTGGGTGCTGCAGAAGTGGTTGTAGCTGTTACTTTCTCTTCCGGACGGGCAGTTATGGGTTCAAGAATTATTTTTTTTTTATCATCCTGCATATTCGCCGGACTAGTATTCAGTTGACAGAGTCGAATCAGTAATATCTCCAGTAGTAGTCGTTTGTTTTTACTGATGCGATAATTCAGGTCACATTCATTGGTCAATTCCAGGGCTTTATACAAGAACGGATTTTCACAACGAACGGCAAATTCCAGGTAACGTTTCCTGATTACATCGCCCACCTCGAACAATTGTATGGTTTGCGGATCTTTACATACCATCAAATCACGAAGATGTGAGGCTAAGCCGGTCACAATATTCTGTCCTTCAAACCCTTTATTCAGGATTTCGTTCAATACCAGCAAACTTTCCCCTACTTTACCTTGAAGGATATAATCAGTCAATTTGAAATAGTATTCGTAATCCAATACATTCAGGTTATCTATTACCGACTGATAAGTTATATTTCCTCCTGTAAAGCTCACCACCTGGTCAAAAATAGAAAGAGCATCCCGCATTCCACCATCAGCTTTTTGAGCTATTACATTCAAAGCTTCCGGTTCGGCAGTAACCCCCTCCTGTTTTGCCACATACTGCAAATGTTCCACAGTATCATTGATACTGATCCGGCTGAAATCATATATCTGACAACGGGATAAAATTGTTGGAATAATTTTATGCTTTTCGGTAGTCGCCAACACAAAAACCGCATGATGCGGAGGCTCTTCCAATGTTTTCAAAAACGCATTAAAAGCAGCAGAAGAAAGCATATGTACCTCATCAATGATATATACTTTATACCGGCCTAACTGCGGCGGGATACGTACCTGTTCAATCAGACTGCGGATATCTTCGACAGAGTTATTGGATGCCGCATCCAATTCATGAATGTTGTATGAACGCTGTTCGTTGAATGAAAGACAAGATTCGCAGGCATTGCACGCTTCTCCATCAGACGTCGGATCCAAACAATTGATGGTCTTCGCAAAAATACGGGCACAAGTAGTCTTTCCTACTCCACGCGGGCCACAAAATAAATACGCATGTGCCAGTTTGTTATTGTGAATGGCATTTTTGAGCGTTGTGGTCAGAGACTTTTGTCCTACAACAGATTGAAAAGTTGTCGGTCTGTATTTTCGGGCTGATACGATATAATTGTCCATATATAAATTTCGCTGCTTTTTGAGCATAGCAAAGATAGTCATTTTTATATTAATTCGAAAGCAAGAAAAAAAATCAAATAGAAATTATTCTCCGCTTTGATTTTTACCGTATATTTGCAACATACTTCAAATGATATGAACCGGATCATTGCATTTTTCAAAAAACACAAGGGAAAGGTAAATAAATATTACCTGACACTTGGTATTTTTGCCGTTTTTACTTTTTTCATCGGCGACAGTACGCTTTATCAACGTTATTTGTATGATAAAAAAATCAGTGATTTAAATGCTGAGATCAGAAAATATCAAAAAGAAATCGACGAAAACAAGACCAAACTGAAAAGCCTTCGTATGGACAACGAAAGTTTGGAACGTTTTGCAAGAGAGCAGTTTTTAATGACTGAACCCGATGAAGAATTATATATTATTACTCCCTAAATTTTTATATTCGTGAGCGAAAAATTCAAGAATTACCTTTTTTACATTGCTGCCATTTTATTAGTCGTCTCTGCAGCTCTTTATCATATAGAGAAAGAATATATACCTTATGTATATGCGGTTGCTTCTGCAGGAGTTGCATTGTATTACATGACTACTCCGTATAAAGGAGAAGACAAACGGATCCGCCGGTTACATGGATATCTGGTTCTATCCGGAATTTTATTAGTTGCTTCGTCTTATTTTATGTTTAAGGGAAGGCAGGAATGGTTAATATGTCTCCTTGTATCGGCTGTGTTTCAGTTGTATGTGGCATTGGTTAGAAAAAAAGAGTAAAAATTATCCAAATGACTCCATCAATGCCGTAATATTTCCGGCAAACAATTTTACAGAGATGGCCAAGAGGATGATTCCGAAGAATTTTCTCAACACAGCAATACCTCCACTTCCCAGGATACGTTCTACCCAATGCAATTTTTTCATTACCAGATAGACCACCCCAGCATTCATTAACAATGCAATAATGATAACAAGGGTATTATATTCAGCCCGAAGGGAAAGCAGTGTAGTAAAAACGCCAGGGCCGGCAAGTAAAGGAAAAACAACGGGAACCAGTGTCGCATTCCCTTCTGTAGATTCGTTTTTAAAGATTTCAACTCCAAAAGTCAACTCCACAGCAATTACAAAAATAACCAAAGAACCGGCTACGGCAAACGAACTGACATCTACTCCAAAGAGAGATAAAATCCATTCCCCCACAAATAAAAATGCCACCATCACAAGTAAGGCGTAAGATGCTGCTTTTTCAGGATTAATATCCCTGTTTTTTGCTTTCAGACTCAAAAAGACAGGAACCGAACCTATAACATCTATAATGGCAAAGAGTACCAGGAAGGCACTAAAAATGTGGGTAATAAAACTCATACATTAGTTTTTACAACATAATGCTTCGTTCAATGCAACTACGGCTTTTGAATAAGATGATCTTTCGATAACAAATTGCATATTCACCTGACGCAGAGATTGTCCGAAACATTCTATATTAATATTATTGTCACTCAAAGCTTTAGCAGCAGAATAGAGGAAACCCGGATGAGCGATATTTGTTCCCATAGCACAAACAATAGCCACCGGTTTGATTGTCACCTGATAAAAACGGGAAGCCAGCTCTTCTACCATCTTCGATACCACAGCATTGTCCCATGTAACCATAGTGATACTGTTGGCATTGGTAGATTTCAGGATATAACTTACACCATATTTTTGAAGCACCTGCATGATCTGGAGGTCATAGCCGACTTCTCCTACCATCATAGGATCATGTACTTCAAACGCAACAACTTTGTCTGTTCCGGAAACAATTTCCACCTTAGGATCCGGAGAAACATAATTTCTGGAAATTAACGTTCCCGGATGATTCGGTTCGAAAGTATTTTTGATCCGGATATTTATACCTGCCAGTTCCAACGGTTTAGCAGCCTTCGGATGAATAGCTTCCATACCTATATCGGCCAACTGATCGGCAATGATAAAATTGGTACGACCTACCGGAATGGATTTCTCCACACCCACTAACTTGGGATCTGCACTCGACAAGTGAAATTCTTTATGAATAATAGCCTCATCCGCTTTTACATCTACTGCGATTTTACAGAAAGTAACCTCTGAATAGCCCCGGTCAAATGCACGCATAATACCTTCAATACCCTTGGTATAACCTGTGGCAACACAAAGCGTTTCAGAAAAATCAATATCTTTGAATGCTTTGTGGATACGGTCATCGATTGTCAGAGACTCACTGTCATTAAAACCACAAAGATCAATAAAAGTTGCATTAATTCCGTTATTATTCAGTATATTAACTGAATTCCAGGCAGAATGTGCCTCACCCAGAGAAGCCAATATCTCGCGGGAAGCCAGATAAATATTGCTTCTTTCCACATAACCGGATGTAATTACCTGGTACATAGAACTCAAATAGGTCTTGGCCTGTTTCATCCGGTGTTGCAGGAAATCCTGCGCTTCCTGTAGGTTCAGACCAATACTTTCAAATCCTTTATTGATATCCAACAGTCGGAGGTAGAGTTCATCCAATGCCTTGGCATAATTTTCGTTATGTAAAAATTTTGCATACACACCCGGTTCTCCTGTTTTCTTATGTTCCAGCAACCAGTTAGTTACATTGTTGTATGCAGAAACTACAAAAATACGATTGTACATGTTATCAGGTGTACGACTACCTTTGATAATATTTTCAAGACAATCTCCAAATTGAGACATGGATGTTCCCCCGATTTTCTCTACTGTTAGCATTTTTCTTTAATCTTTTATTTTTTCAGGGTACAAAGGTAGTAGTTTTTTGGTAAATTTGCAGTCAAATTTATCTTTTATGCAAACTATTTACGCAGGAATTATCGCCGGCAGATTGCCTATCAGTGAAAAACAGGTACTGAAAACCATTGCTTTGTTGGACGAAGGAACCACCATTCCTTTTATCAGCCGTTACCGGAAAGAAGTTACCGGCGGACTGGATGAAGTAGAAATCGGACAGATCAAAGAGACGTATGACAAATTGAAAGACTTGTCCAAACGGAAAGAAACTGTTCTGAAAACCATTGAAGAACAGGAAAAATTGACTCCGGAACTTAAAAAACGTATCGAGAACTGCTGGGACAGTACAGAATTGGAAGACATCTATCTTCCTTATAAACCCAAACGGCAAACCCGGGCGGAAATTGCCAGGAAGAAAGGACTGGAGCCTTTGGCTAAAATCCTGATAGTACAAAACGAAAGAGATGTACAAAGCAGGGCATTGGACTTTGTAAAAGGAGATGTGAAAGATGCAGAAGAAGCCCTGCAGGGAGCCCGGGATATCATCGCCGAATGGATCAGTGAAGATGAAGCGGCCAGGAATACCGTCCGGAATATTTTTAACCGGGAAAGCATTATCTCTTCCAAAATCATCAAAGGTAAAGAATCTGAAGGAGATAAATACAGGGATTATTTTGATTTCAGCGAACCCCTGAACCGTTGTTCCTCCCACAGACTCTTAGCCATTCGCCGGGGAGAAAGAGAAGGATTCCTGAGAGTAAATATTTCTCCGGATGATGAGAAATGCCTGCAGTCTTTAGATAAAAAATATGTCAAAGGATATACAGCTGCCTCCGGGCAAGTGGAAGAAGCTGTTAAAGATAGTTATAAGCGATTACTGAAACCGTCTATCGAAACTGAATTTTCTTCCTCTTCCAAAGAAAAAGCAGATAGGGAAGCCATCAAAGTCTTTACGGAAAATCTAAAACAATTGTTGCTGGCTCCTCCCTTGGGACAAAAACGGGTGTTAGGAGTGGATCCGGGATACCGTACCGGTTGTAAGTTGGTTTGCCTGGATGAACAAGGGAATTTACTACATAACGAAACCATTTATCCGCATCCTCCGCAGAATGAGAAAAGCAAAGCAGGCATGAAAGTCGTGTCTTTGGTGAGTACCTACCGGATTGATGCGATTGCCATCGGTAACGGGACTGCCAGCCGGGAATCGGAAGATTTCATTACCAATCTCCGCTATGACCGTAAAGTCCAGGTGTTTGTGGTAAGTGAAAACGGCGCTTCTGTTTATTCGGCATCAAAAACCGCCCGGGAAGAATTTCCTGATTATGATGTAACGGTAAGAGGTGCAGTCAGTATCGGAAGACGCTTGATGGACCCTTTGGCTGAATTGGTTAAAATTGATCCGAAATCCATTGGTGTAGGACAATATCAACACGATGTAGATCAGCCGAATCTCAAAAAATCATTGGATCAAACGGTAGAAAATTGTGTGAACCAGGTCGGTGTCAATGTAAATACTGCCAGTAAACATTTATTGTCATACGTTTCAGGTTTAGGACCTTCTCTTGCAGAAAACATTGTTAAATTCAGAACGGAAAACGGGGCATTCAAAAGCCGGAAAGAATTGATGAAAGTTCCCCGCATGGGCGAAAAAGCGTTCGAACAATGCGCCGGATTTTTGCGAATCGCCGGTGCAAACAATCCTTTGGATAACTCAGCCGTTCACCCGGAAAGTTACCATATTGTAGAAAAAATGGCTAAAGATCTTTCCTGTAATCTATCGGATCTGATCACCAATAAAGAATTAAAAAAACAACTCCAGTTAGAAAATTATATCACAGAAAAAACCGGTATGCCAACCCTGAAAGATATCATGGAAGAATTAGATAAACCAGGCCGTGATCCTCGAAACACAATCCAGGTCTTCGAATTCGACAAATCCATTCAAACCATCAAGGATCTCAGGGAAGGTATGGTTTTACCAGGCATAGTCAACAACATCACCAATTTCGGTTGTTTTGTGGATATAGGTATCAAAGAAAATGGTCTGGTACATATCTCCGAAATGGCCGACAGGTTCATTTCCGATCCTACGGAAGTAGTCTCCATCCATCAACATGTAAATGTAAAAATTTTATCGATTGATATGGAGAGGAAGAGGATACAGCTTTCGATGAAAATTGAAAATTGAAAATTATTACTGTACAGTTGTCAACATAGAACTGACTGTGAAGGTTTTTGTTGAGCCGCCGGAATAGGTTCCGCCAGTATTGTAACCATGAACTGTAGTTCCATCGCTGATAGTTCCACCATACAGTAAGGTATAGGTACCGTTCGCCAATCTGGGATCAGTAAATAAAACGACCATACTGCTACTACTTCCACCAGGTCCGCCTCCACCGGGACCACCGCCTCCGGGGACACTGGTAGTGCCTGTAAAGGCCGGCAATTGATAAATCAAAATAATCTCGCCGGAAGCATTTTTGATACAAATGGCATTACCTGCTGTTCCGGTATATTTGATTGAACGTTGCGTACAGACACTTGCCGTGGGATTACTGGTTGCTCCTCCGGTGCCAACAATAGTACCACCAGTAATTTTGAATGTATTATTATCACAGTCAAAACCTTCTTCCGGAGCCCTTGCTCCATTCGAAATAGTAAATCCTCCTGTAATGGTTAAAGTCCCATTACTGTCAATCCCGTCGTTATTTGAAGCGGTACAATAAGTAATTCCTCCATTGATAGTTATATTTTTAGCGGCATTGATACAATCATCGTATGTTTCCAATTCAAGCAATCCCCCATTGATGGTCAGGGTAGCTTTGCTCTCCAGCCCTTCTCCCCCATCTGCTTTTTGAGTACATTTAACGGTAACATTTCCACTGTTTACCGTCAGATTACCCAAACTTTTGATTGCCTTTGGATTGGCATAATCTGCACTGTTCCCTGACCCGGAAACAAGGAAACGTTCTCCCGAAGTAGACACATTAATAGTCAAATTGTCATTATTCGCACCGACAGCTCCAATGATTAGCGTTCCATCCGCAACAATTCCTTTACCTCCGGTTCCGGAACTGCTACAAGTAATTTTTCCTCCTATTAATTCAATATTTTTATCACTTTTGATACAACAGGAAGTATAAGAATCTTTTGTTCCCGATTCATTGGTATAGGTAGCACCATTACCGGCAGTTGAGATGGTGATATTTCCATTGTTTATAACAATATTTCCATCCGCAGAAAAGCCTTTTCCTCCAAGATTGGCACTTTTAAGTTCTATATTGAAAGTACCGTTGTTTACTACCAAATTACTATCACATTTAACTGCAGTACAATACGAAGGCGTGTATCCTTTATTTACACTTGTCAATACAGCAGAACCTGAAGCTACAATACCAATGACACCCCCATTAAAAGTAACATTTTTCTTTCCGCTGATTCCTTTGGATTGACCTCCAGTTACTGTCAGGTTAAGAGTTCCTCCATTGATAATTATATTTTCGTCACTTTTCAGGCCTTTTATATCGGCTGTTGAAGAAGTAAACTTGATATTACCATTGTTTATTTCAATATATCCGCTACCAGCATCGATACCATCACCTACTGTAGCCTGAATATCCAAAGATCCGTTATTCATAACAAAACCTTCAGAATGAAATCCATCAGATTCTGAATGAGGAATGGTAATGGTTGCCCCATTCACTTCTATAAATTGACTGCTTGATATAGCATGTTTGACTAAACCCTTGATATTAAGACTTCCTTCTCCGCCAAAAACTAACATTCCTTTGCTCAACAAAGTGGCATTCTGGGTACTTGATGTTCCATCCGACAAATAATTGCTTCCGGATATATTAACTGTAGCAGCTATATTTTTAGTAATATTAATCGCAGGACCAGATACATTTGTAAGATTCAAATCATTTAAATTCAAAATAACCGGATCATTACTGCCAATGATCAATGAACCATTATCCGAACTTCCGGAAAGATTGTATGAAATATTCCGGATAGCAGAAAGAGCAGTAACCGTCACTTTAGCTCCATCCACAGCTATATTCACCCCATTTTCTGCTAAAGGATTAATTACCTCAACCAACGTACCGTTATAGCGAATCTCGACAACATCTCCGTAGGGTTGGGTATATTCCGCAAAAGTAACACTATCGATTTCTGATACAGGAATTTCCTGCAAACCATTTTTGAAGTTAAAAAAGGAAGAAGTACCACTGAATTTGATACTATCAACATTGGTAAGCAAAGATTCAAATGTAACATTTCCTGTCCGGTGAATAACAATCTTATTTTGTGCATACAAACAAATACAAATCACCGGAAAGATTAAAAACAGGCATATTTTTCTTTTCATAATTTACTGAATTTTTATATTTAACAATCATTTCTGTATATCCTATTCCATATATGGCAAATGAAATGGAAAACAGGCAAATAAGTATCCAGATTTTATTAAAGACATTCATTTTTTGATTCATAATCGCATTTTTAAAATTCGTGCAAATATAGAAATAAGTATTTATATTAAAGAAAAGAAATCAACAAACGGTCGTTTTTTCTATGAATGGAAATTCAGACACAGAACACAAACACGTTAAAGCGCCATAAAAGCATTAATTGTACATTAAACACTTGCGATTTTTGTATTTTTATCTTAAGTTTGTACCTTATAACTATAAAAATATAAATCTAAGTACCATGATCACAAAAATTCAATCGGTTAAATATTTCTATGTTTTTCTATTATTATGTATCTCCAACAGTTTAAGCAGTATAGCATCTGATCGAAAAATTAACATCGACAATGATTGGAAATTCCATCTGGGGAAAGTTGACAATGCCTTCCAGATCGGTTATGATGATTCTGCCTGGAGAGTACTGGATCTTCCGCATGATTGGAGTATTGAACCTATTGCAGCACAAAAAGAAGGTGTAACCATTGGTCCGTTTTCTAAAGAAAGCATTGGGAAAGATGCTACCGGACAGACCGTTGGAGGTTCAGGATGGTATCGTAAAACGTTTGTAATTGCACCGGAAGACGGAAAAAAACTGCACACCTTATATTTTGAAGGTATTTATAACCAATCGGAAATATGGATCAATGGAGAAAATGTATATTTCAACGCTTACGGATATATTCCATTCAAAGTTGATATCACCAAATATTGTCTAGCGCCGGGCAAAACAAATACCATTGCAGTTAAAGTGGCTAATGTGGGAAAGAACAGCCGTTGGTATGCCGGATCGGGTATTTACCGGCATGTATGGCTTATTCATACGAATCCGGTTCATCTGGACACCTGGGAAGCTGCTGTAGTCACGAATAAGATATCAGGGAATAGTTCCAATATATCCATCAGTTCTTCCATTTTCAATGAAACTAAAAAAGACGAAGATGTTCGTTTATCCATAAAAATATCTGATCCGAAACAACAGGAAGTTTACTCATATGAAGAAGATACCAAGGTAAGGTCCCTGATAGAAAAAAATATCATTGTGTCGGCAGATATAGCCAATGCTCAATTGTGGTCTGTGGAAAATCCGGTTATGTACCATGCTGAAATCTCATTATATGCCGGAAAAAAGATGCTGGATCAAATTTCTATTCCTTTTGGTATTCGCACCATTTCTTTTTCTGCCACAGAAGGCTTCTTACTAAATAATCAGTCTGTGAAACTCAAAGGGGGATGCATCCACCATGACAATGGATTTTTAGGAGCTAAATCTATTGATAAAGCAGAAGAAAGGAAAGTAGAATTGATGAAAGCCAATGGATACAATGCTGTCAGATGCGCACACAATCCTCCGGCAGAATCTTTCCTGAATGCCTGTGACCGCTTAGGCATGCTGGTCATTGACGAGTCTTTCGACCAATGGCTAAAATCTAAAAATCCGGATGATTATCACAAATTTTTCGATGAATGGAGCATTAAAGATCTGACCAACATTGTCTTACGCGACAGGAATCATCCTTCAATCATTATGTGGAGTATCGGAAATGAGATTGCAGAACGCTCTGATTCCATTGGCATGGAAATTGCACAGAAATTAAAAAAGACTATCAGAAAATATGACACCAGCAGAGCGGTTACTGCCGGTGTTAATCAATATTGGGACAACCGCCACCTTTCTTGGAAAGATTCGGATAAGGCTTTCAAATACTTAGATGTGGCGGGATACAATTATATGTGGCATGAATACGAAAATGACCACAAACTTTTTCCGGAACGGGTGATGTACGGCTCGGAAAGTGTTCCTAAAGAAGCTGCGCAAAATTGGAATCTGGTAGAAAAACATCCTTATATTATTGGTGACTTTGTATGGACTGCTATCGATTACCTGGGAGAAGCCGGACTGGCCAGTACGCTGGAATTAGCGCCTGGCGAACATCATCCTCAATTCATGCCATGGCCCTGGTATAATGGTTGGTGTGGTGACATTGATCTGTGCGGTGATAAAAAACCTCAATCGTACTACAGGGATATCTTATGGAAAGAAAGGGTAATTTCTATGGCAGTACAAGCGCCCGTTGCCAAAGGAAAAGTGGAAAAAGTCAATTACTGGGGCTGGAAAAATGAACTTTTAAGTTGGAACTGGCCACAATATACCATGGATACAATGACAGTAAATGTATATAGTAAAGCGCCTAAAGTCAGATTATATTTAAATAATCAACTGATAGGAGAAAAAAATACGGATCCATCGTTTTACGCAGCATCTTTCCCAGTCAGATACAAACCGGGAGAATTAAAAGCGGTAGCCATCAATAACGGAAAAGAATCGGAAACTGTGATATTGAAAACTACCGGAGCTGCTTCTCAAATAAGATTAAAAGCTGACCGGTCAAAAATCAAGGCAGATAAAAACGATTTATCGTATATAAATATCGAAATTACCGATAAAGACGGAAATGTAGTTCCGGATGCTGATATCCACATAAAGCTGTCTTGTACAGGTAATGGTAAAATCATTGGTTCCGGTAATGCGGCTCCGGATGATATGGATAGTTTCAATTCTTTAAATCCGAAGGTTTTCAGAGGGAAAGCAATGGTCATTCTGCAACCAAACGGAAAACCGGGGAAAATCACATTGACGGTTTCGGCTAATGAAATGGCTGCTGCTCAGTTAAAAATAGAAACTTATTAACAGGATAATGAAAATTCTAAAAAATACAAGATGAACAAAATCATACTACTCATAGCATGTTTTACATTTTTATCTCCAAGCCTTATTAAAAGCCAGGAGATTTTGGCTTCTTTCGAAAATTTTGCCGAAGAAGGATTTACTATCAATGAAACTTCATATAAAGCATCACTTTTCACAGAAGTTCCGGGCATTTTCAACAATCCGGATAAAACAGGTATCAATAAATCGGAAAAATGCCTTGGAGCTATCAATGTAGCCAATGCTGACTGGTCAGGTAATTATCTTGAATTAAAATTAAAAGATCCGGTCAAGATAGGTAGTACTAACCGGATGTTTTCATTCTTAGCATACCGTTCCATCCAACCGAAAGATATGAGAATCGGATTCAATGATTTTGAAGAAGCATCCCAGATTTACTTAGACAAAACGCCTATCGATGCCAGATGGGAAAGGGTTGTTATTGACCTGGGAGTCAAACATCTGGGCGATTCTTTGAAATCCATTTGGATTGTATTCAGTTGTAACTGGAACAGTCCGCGTACAGGTTGGGACAAGGCTGCATATTATTTTGACGATTTTACCCTCTCTTCAACAAAAATGCCTGTTTCTAATGTGCTTATTAATCCTTCGGAAGTCTATCAAACCATTGACGATTTCGGCGCATCCGACTGCTGGACAGTCGATGTGGTCGGAAAATATTGGGGAGAAACACAAAAAGAATTTATTGCAGAAAAATTATTCAGCCAGGAATTTGATGCCAAAGGGAATCCCAAAGGAATCGGATTGTCAAACTGGAGGATGAACTTAGGTGCAGGCACTTCAGAACAAGGCACAAGCAGCGGATTAGATGATGCTGTACGCAGATCGGAATGTTTCCTCAAAGCCGATGGAACTTATGATTGGAGCAAGCAAGCCGGACAACAGTATTTCATGAAGAAAGCCAAAGCATATGGTTGTGAAAATTTCCTGTTCTTTTCCAATACCCCTCCCGTATATTACACTAAAAACGGAAAAGGTTTTGCTAACTCCGGGGAAACATCCTGCAACCTGAAAACCGACAAATTTGATGCTTTTGCAGAATTCATGGCTACGGTTGTCGAACATTTCCGGGACGAAGATTATAACATCAAATATATCAGTCCGGTGAATGAACCACAATACGACTGGACCGGCGGACAAGAAGGTTCTCCCTGGCA
>JAVBMQ010000125.1:0-3790 GCA_031552335.1 Bacteroidales bacterium
AGCGAGAACCCTGTATTTGAAAAAACAACATTGTATTTGGAAAAAGCGCGTAGCGCTTATGTGTCTATAGCCGTGTGCGACAGCGCACGGTTTGAAAGATTAATCCATATCGTGCGCCACGTAGTGGTGCCGCTATTTCAATAATTCAAATAAATCTTGTAGTATATTGTATTCGATCTCTAATTTTTCCAGGAAATGCAAATATTCTTCTCTGAAATTATGCTTTTTATGATATCTGGGCCATTTTTTGATTTAATCGGAAACAATTGCAATTTGCAAATGAACAAAAAAATTGAAGGACGAAATCCAACAAAAATATGCGCGTGTTCAGGATTACAATAAAAATTCAAACAGCGGCACCACTACATGGCGCACGATATGGATTAATCTTTCAAACCGTGCGCTGTCGCACACGGCTATAGACACATAAGCGCTACGCGCTTTTTCCAAATACAATGTTGTTTTTTCAAATACAGGGTTCTCGCTATGCAATAATGATAGCTAAAAGACATTGATTCTTAATTCTTAATTCTTAATATTTTATCCCGCCAACCATTTTTTACACTCACCCACCCGGGCCTTACTTACTAATATCCGGTCAGGAGTAGTTACTGTAAGATTTACAGAAAGTTTATTCCCGAACCAGACAGAAAGATCTTTGATAGCTATACGGGAAACGATATATTGCCTGTTGGCACGAAAAAATTGCTCCGGAGAAAGTAGTTCCATCAATTCGTCCAGCGTCTGATCCAGATAATAATTTTTCTGATTAAGCGTAATTGCTTTTACCATTTTTGAATCGATACAAATACATGCGATATCATTGACGGGTAGGGGAATCAGCCTGTTCTTTTCCGGAACCAGCAAATATGTTTTGTAGGCTGGAGATGGTTTTTTTAAGCTTTGTAGTAAGCGCTCTACTAAGTCATGGTTCTCCTGTGGACTGAAAGCCATTTTCCTGTATTTACCGATTGCCCTTTCCAAGGCTTTTTTATCAATAGGTTTTAATAAGTAATCAATACTATTTACTTCAAATGCTTTTAAGGCATACTCATCATAAGCTGTGGTAAAAATAATCGGACAAGTGATGTCTGCTTCTTCAAAAATGGCAAAGGAAGAACCATCTGCCAGGTGGATATCCATGAAAACCAAATCCGGCATTGGGTGTAATTGAAACCATTCCACACTCTCATCTATGGATTGAAGTATAGCAAGTACCTCCACATCCGGTTCTATTTCCCGGATAAGTGTTTGTAATGCTTGTGCGGCAACAACCTCATCTTCTATAATGACTGTTTTCATTTTTTTATCAATGGTATGGAAACCTGAAAAATGTCTCCAGATGTATCTACTATAATATCTTTTTGCCACATCAACCGGTAACGTTCGGATAAATTAAACAGGCCGATTCCTTCTCCGCTTTCTGCTTCTTTTTTCAAACGAATAGGATTGGAAATACGGATAAAATCATTTTTCGAAGTAGAAATGGTGATTGTTAGAGGTTGTTTATTACTAATCACATTATGCTTGATGGCATTTTCAACTAGAGTCTGGAGGCTGAGAGGAATAATACTGTAATCATAATATTTCTCATCTATCCGGATTACAAACCGGAGGCTCTCCCCATACCGGATCTGCATCAGGGAACAATAAGATTGTGTAAACTTCAGTTCTTCTTCCAAAGTTATTATTTCCTTGTTCTGCAAGGTATAACGGAATACATAAGAAAGTTGTTGAACATATTCCTGTGCTTTATCCGTATCTATTTTAATTAATGAATTGAGTGTGTTCAACGAATTAAACAAAAAATGCGGATCTACCTGATTTTTAAGCGCTTCATAACGGGTACGCATATTCTCGGAAATCAACGTTTTGTTTTCCAGTGCTGTTTGTTGTTGTTTACCTGAAAGATAAATCAATAAAGAAGAAAAAATGACCACCATAGAGATAAAGCCATCCCGAAAGAAACTCCCTCTGATAAAGCGTTCCGGATGAGGTCCGAAATCAGCGAAATGCAGTTGAAGCAAAGAAAAGAAATAGCTTAATAAGATAGTAAGTACAAGTGTGGAAAAAATCAAAAACCACCATTGTTGCCACCACTTTAACGAGTTGCCGACAGTAGTGGAGATCATCCGGGATTTGAGTATCCTGAAAATAAACAGATATAACAAAAATGCGATCAGGAAATTGAATAAAATATGCATACACATCATGTCCATTTGCAATCCCGGACGGGGATGCTCCCTTTCGGACGGCATTACTGCATCTCTCCCGTAAAAAAACATGATGAGAAAAATGAAATTCATCAGCAGGCTGATTCCTAAAGATAAAAGGAAAGCCATTCGATATGTAAGGGCTGATTTTTGCATTATACAATCAATTTACGGCAAATATAAACAAAACTATTCATACCTCAAGGCATTTATCGGATCAAGAGATGCTGCTTTTTTGGCCGGATACCATCCGAAGAAAATACCGGTGGCGGCACAAACTAAGAATGAGATTCCGACAGCAGGAGTACTCACGATAAAAGGCCAGTTCAAAGCACCTGACACAATATACGACAAAGCCAATCCCAATAAAATCCCGATAATACCGCCGATCAGGCTCAGGATTGTACTTTCACACAGAAATTGTAATAAAATATCACGATTATGTGCTCCGATTGACATTCTCAAACCAATTTCTTTTGTACGTTCGGTTACCGTTACATACATAATATTCATGATGCCAATTCCTCCTACTACCAAAGAGATAGAGGCAATTGCAGCCAGCAGAACCGTCAGAAATCCACTTACAGAGCTCATCATTTCCAGTATTTCCTGTTGTGTGCGGACCTGAAAATCATCTTCTTGTCCTGTTTTCAATTTATGCTCTTTGCGTAAGACAGTTTCAATTTCGTTAGTTGCTAATGAAGCAACCTCTTCAGATTGAGCTGAGGCCATGATCATATGAATATAATTCACAGCCAGGATACGTTTCTGGACAGTAGTATAAGGAGCGATTACCACATCATCCTGGTCTTGTCCCATCTGGTTTTGTCCTTTGCTTTCAAGAACCCCGATAATTTTGAAGGGAATCTTACCAAAGCGGATATTTTGTCCGATGGGGTTTTCTCCATTTGGGAAAAGGTTTTCGACCACAGTCTCGCCGACAATACAAACTTTAGCTGAGCTTCTTACCTCTTGTTCTGTGAAGTTTCTTCCCGAAGCAATCTCATATTTACGAATGGTAAGGAAGTGCGCATTTCCGCCCTGTATACTTCCCGGCCAGTTATTGGCTCCATTAACTAATTGTCCCGAAGCATTTACTACCGGAGAAGCCATGCTGATATATTTTGATTGAGCCATAATAGCATCAACATCTTTCTCTTTCAGGGTTTGTACATTTCCGGTTCCGATATTTACTCCTCCTTGCCGTTGGCTGGAGCGCATAACCATGATCAGATTTGTTCCCATGGTTGAAATCTGATTATTGATACTTTGGTACGAACTTTGTCCGAGACTTACCATGGCAATCACAGAAGAAATACCGATAATAATTCCCAGCATGGTGAGTAAAGCACGTGTTTTATTGCGTAACAATGCTTTGTATGCGATTTTTAAGAGATTCAGGATGTTCATTGAATTGAGAATTGTTTTTTTATTCGTTATTTAGGGTCTACTGAATAAATCGGCGAGCTATTTTCATTAACTCTCATATTTTTTCACGGCAAGATTTTTAGTCGAACCATTGCCGGGATTTATTATTAATTCCAGCACAAAAAACAGGACATGAAGAAGTTCTCTTA
>JAVBMQ010000237.1:0-12833 GCA_031552335.1 Bacteroidales bacterium
TCTTAATTAATATTTATAAAAATGGCTTTAGAAATTACAGATACTAATTTTCAGGAATTAGTGAACGGAGACAAGCCCGTTGTCGTAGACTTTTGGGCAGAATGGTGCGGACCTTGCAGAATGGTCGGACCTATTATTGAAGAACTTGCCGACGAATACAGCGATAAAATTGTAATCGGCAAATTAGATGTGGATAATAATGATGAAGTGGTAACAACATATGGTGTTCGTAACATCCCTACGATCCTCTTTTTTAAAGGAGGTCAGTTGGTGGATAAACATGTAGGAGCTGCTCCGAAAAATATATTGGAGGAAAAGGTTAAATCATTGATTGATTGATTGATTAATTGATAGTTAATTACTTACAATTGATAGTTATAATTGATTTTCAGACATCAGCCAATTGTCAATTATAATTATCAATTGTCAGTTAAAAAACTATCCTTCTTTTAAAGACGTATTGATATCATCAATATAATTCAAAATATCCTCTTTCCCTTTTTTTCGTTCGGAAGAGGTATAAAATACCGGGGGAAGTTCTTCCCAATCTTCTAATAATCTATCTTTGTATAGTTGGATGTTTTCTGCTAACTTAGTGGTAGATATTTTATCTGTCTTGGTGAAGATAATAGCAAAAGGAACACCATTTTCTCCCAACCATTCCATAAATTCCAGATCTATTTTTTGTGGTTCATGGCGACAATCCAACAAGACGAAAAGGCAGGTTAATTGTAACCTTTCCAAGATATAGTCTTCAATGATTTCTTTGATAACTTCCCGTCCTTTTTTACCGCGTTGAGCATATCCATATCCTGGTAAATCAACCAAATACCATTGGTCATTGATCAGGAAATGATTAATCAGCATGGTTTTTCCCGGAGTGGAAGATGTTAATGCAAGATTCTTTTTGTTGGTCAACATATTGATAAGTGATGATTTACCTACATTTGACCGGCCAATAAAAGCATATTCAGGTTTACTGTCTTCCGGACATTTCCTTACATCTGAGTTGCTGATAATGAATGTGGCTGATTTGATTTCCATTGATATTTTTTTTATATAATTATCTGTTACACAATTCCTTAAAATCGCAATACTGGCAATTTTTCATTGCTTCTGTTTGTTTGAAAGGAATTTGAGGGTTGAAAAGTTCTTTCATTTTTTCAATAAAAAGGACTTCAAACTCGGGATTGATTGTTCTGAAATCTGTAATTTCTTCTTTGGCATAAGGAATTACAGGGGAGTAGTCTTCTTTTCCGGCATCCTGTAAATAAAGTAGGGCAGGAACTACTGCGTATGGATTTTTTTCATTGCCGGACAAAATTGAAGCATATAAAAAAGCCTGGAAAATATGAGATGCCCGTGTGTCCTTTTGCTCAAACAAATCTGCCATTTCTTTGTAAGTCTTAGCACTTCCGCTTGTTTTGTAGTCGACAATCCGCAAAACACCATCTTTTTCTTCTAACCGGTCAATGATACCACCAGTCTGCAGGGTAATCCCATTTGTCTCTAAAGTATATTCACTTCTGACCGGATATTCTAATCCGTAAATGTAAAAAGGCGTTTGTTTCCTGTCAAACTCAATCATGCGGCGAAGCATATGGCAGATCACACGGAAGTTAATTAACTGTTCTCCGTTGTATTGCCTGGGATCTACTTCTCTGTTCTTAAAGTATTTTTCAGAAAAAGCTCTGGAAACAATTTTATTCAACCATTGAGAATCTTTTTGCAGGAAAAGATCGAAATGTTCTTTTTGTACGACAAAAGGGTTGAAATATTTCTGATCGCCGATTTTTCCTATCTCCCTGTATATCAATTCAGCAGAACGGTGGAATATGGTTCCGAAAGCAGAACTGTCCAATTCGTCCGTCATTTCGTCTTTGGCTTTAATTCCTTCTATGTATTGCAGATAGAAACGCAGGGAACAATTAATAAAAACATTCAATGCCGAAGGAGAAAGCGTATAGGCTTCAGGATTGGTTTTCAGGTCATATTGATTCCTGATTCTTTCCAAAAGTCGTTCGTCTTTGGGGACTTCTATAACATCTGTTTGAAGAGAATGGATAGATGTTGACAGATTGTAGCGGTTGATATGAAGTCGTTTATCTGTTAGTAATTGTAATAAAAACCGGCTCATTTCCGCTTTCCCTGTTTGGGTTTTATCCGTGTTGTATACCAGCGTAATGGTTTTTGCCCGCTGCAATAATCTGTAAAAATAATAGGCATATACCGAGTCCTGATGTTCGATGGTACTCAATCCGAAATGTTTCCGGAGAAACTGTGGGATAAAGGTATTTTCGCTTTTGGTACCAGGCATAAAACCTTCATTTGTCGAAAGCAGGATGATATGATTGAAATCCAGGGTACGTGTTTCCAATACGCCCATGACCTGCAGACCTTTCACCGGTTCTCCGTGGAAGGGTATACTGGTCGATGCAAATAATTTTTTCAGTAAACGCAGAAATGTAGGTTTTTCCACATCCAATTCGCCATTGGAAATCAATCCTGTCAAACGATTGATTACCTGGTAGGCACGGAAAACTGATTCCTGATATAAACCGGTATATGGGTCTGAGAATTCATTTACTTCTTTGTAAATCCCTCCGGTCATCCGGACGATTTCCAACAGGTAATCAACCAGTTCCCTGGTGTTTTCCGTTTGTTTGAATAGTTGCGGATGCCTGAGGACTTCCAGTGTTGGAAAAAATATATTATCACTGATTAATGTATTTTCCACTTCATCGGCTTCAGGGAAAAGAGCTTTGGTATATGGGTGCCTCAGTACGGGAAGCACATATTTATACCGGAATGCTTTTCCTGATTGCACATAGCCATGTACCTGCATTTCTGTTAAAACCTGTATGAAACTGCATACCGGTGACTGGGTCAGGGGAAATCCCATGGTGATGTTTACATTTTCCACCTTTTCAGGTGGAATAGCGTGCATCACTGTAGGGAGGATATTTTCATTACATAAAACAATGGCAGTATCCGGTTGTACAAATTGAGTGGAATTTTTCAATGTGTCTATCCATGGAGAAATATAAGCTGATTGTCCGCTTTCTGAAGGAGACGCAATGATGGTAATTTGTTTTTCTTCTGCCAGGAAATGGCTGAATTCATCCAAAGGCAATGCAGAACCGAAGCGTTGGATATTCTCCCGGATATATCGTCCGGCTTCATGTCCATTCTCCTTTTTTATATCCATGTAATAACTGTCAAAGTCCCAGTAGAAGAGAGACTGGCTTTTCAATTGTTTGAAAAGGCTCTTTTCACATTCATTTAATACATTGAAACCGACAAAAACGAATTGCCTGTCTTCCATCCGGATACTTTCATTCTCAATTACATCCCGGATCAGCATCCCGGGGTAAGCAACTCCTTCTGCTTTTAATTTTTCTTTGAATGCAAAATATACTTTGCCAAGAATGTTCCAGACAGACCGGAAGGCTTCCTGCAAACGGGTTTCTTTTTGAAAATTGCTTTTGAAATATTTGGTAATGGCTTCTATCTGAGATTCACTCAAATGGGAAAAATCATCTCTCAGTTCATCCAGATCCTGAAGATTGAGAAATAATGATTTGGCATTTACCAGATTTTTGTCTACATCATCAAAATCATTCAGCAAGATTTCTCCAAAAAAATAAAATTCATCCAATGTTTCGGCAGAGATACTTTCCGATTCCGAATTATAGATTTCGATATAGATTTTGTATAGTTCCGTAACCAATTTGATTGTATCTGCCGGATGTAAACCGGAAGATTCCTCGAATAGTTCATCGATGGTGAAATATTGTGGTATCCATACCGGGTTTTTAGCATACTGATACAGGTAATTGTTAAAGAACAACCTGGCACGACGGCCAGGAAAGACTACTACTACCCGGGACAAATCTGTACCAAACCGCTCAATCAGGTCGGCGGCAACCTGATAGAGGAAAGATGGGGGAGATGATGCTATTTCTGGCTGCAAAATAGGAAAATTTAATTTGTTATTTTTTATCATCACCACAAAATTAAAATTTAAAATGAAATATAAAAAATTATAGATGTGATATCTATCTGTTTTATTTCACAAGTATCGGAAGCAAAGTTAGTGCCTTGTTTTTTATTGTATTGATTATTAATGGTATAAATGATTTTTGATGTTATCCTTTATTGTGTCAATAAACACCATTGCATGAATAACATCTGACTCTTTTTTGGGCTGAAAATTTTTTTTCTTACATTTGCAATGTAAAAATATGCCAATGCCAATATTCCGCATCATATTCCTTTGTCTGATTACCATTCCGGCTTTTTCTCAGCCGGGAATTCCTTATATTCAAAATTATACCAAGAATAATTACCGGGCGGCAGGAAGAAATTGGGCGGTTACTACAAATTCCGGGGGAGATATTTATGTGGGTAATTCTGCGGGATTGCTATCCTTCAATGGCGCTGAATGGCAACAATTTCCTTTGCCGGAAAACAAAATGGTACGTTCGGCCATGTGCCATGATGACAATCGCATTTATACCGGTTCTTTTGAAGAATTCGGATTTTTTGAACGGGATGTATATGGAGAATTACATTATATTTCCCTTTCCGATTCTTTAGATAATTTCAATTTCCACAATGATGAAATCTGGAATATAGTTGCTTTTAAGGGAAAAATATATTTCCGCTCATTTTCTTCTTATTTTACCTACGACGGACAGCAGGTGAGGGCATATAGCCTCCCGTTTACCATGTCATTCCTTACCAATATTGGTGATGGAGCAATGTACGCACATATACTTGATAAGGGATTTTATCGTTTTGACGGAGCAAATTTTGAAATTTTATTGACAGAGGATCAGTTGAATCATGATGTTGTTGTCGGAGTTCAGCCTTTAGGAGAAAAAGAGTTGTTACTCTTTACGGCACAAAATGGTGTGTTTGTATATAACGGACACTCCTGTATACCTTGGGAGAATGAGCTTAACGATTTGTTGAAACAGACTGTGATCAACAGGACAATTATGACTAAAGATTCGGTCTATGTGATTGGTACCATTACAGATGGAATATATGCTGTTGATAAAAAAGGCCGCTTAGAGTGGAAAATCAATGTAACCAGAGGACTGGCAAATAATACAGTACTTTCGTTAGCCTGTGATATGGATGATAATATTTGGGCTGCTTTGGATGATGGACTTTCTTATATACGGAATAACAGTCGCCTGCGTTTTGTTAATACTTTCGGCAGACCAGTTGGTTATGTCTATTCAGCTGCTTTGCAGAATAATTATCTCTATCAGGCCACTAACCAGGGGGTGTTTTATTCCAAAGGGAAAGATTGGGAGTCAAATATTGAATTGATTGATAATCTGGCAGGACAGGCCTGGGACTTGTCGATAATTGATGGGCAATTGCTTTGCGGACACAATGAAGGAACATTCCTCATTACCGGGGAAAAAGCTGAAAAAATATCGGAAATCAAAGGTGGAACCAGTATCCGGAAAGGAATTATCCACGGACAGGAAATATTACTTCAATCTACTTATACCTATTTGGTGATATATAAGAAAGCTCCTGACGGGAAATGGAAATTCAGCCATATTGTCAATGATTTTATGCATCCGATCCGATCTATAGAAATTGATAATCAGGGAAATGTCTGGGCGAAGCATTTTTATAAAGGATTATACTGTATTAAGTTGAGTTCTGATTTGAAAGACGTGGAAAATATCCGTTTTATAGAATCACTTGATCCGACACAGAAAAATAAGACCATTTACCTGTTCAAACTGCGTGGCCGGATCGTATGCAGTAATGATCAGCATTTTTATACGTTTGATGACCTGACGGATAAAATCGAACCTTTTGATTATTTGAATGAACATTTTCCCGGGAAAAAAGATGTAAGGCATGTTGTTGCTGTAAATGATGATACTTATTGGATGGTTCATTCCAATGAATTTGTTTTGGTAGAGTTTAAAGACAAAAAAATCTCTGTTTTACAGCGTATACCTTTCAGTTTCCTGTATAATGCTCTACCGGATAAAGATGAAAATATACTCCCGGTTAGTGAGAATGAGTTTATTTTTTGTATGAACAATGGAATTGCTATTTGGGATAATAACCTGAATATATATATTTCAGACCGGAATAAACGAATGAAACTGGAGAAAATAGAGACTTTGAATAACAAGAAAGAAATACGTTTACTTCCACTTTTCTCCAAAGAAGATCTTCCGGAAGTAAAATATACATTTAATGATTTTATTTTTCATGTTTCCTATCCGGCTTTTTCGGGGGAAGAAGTCCGGTATGCATTTCGTTTGGATCCATTGGATAAGGAATGGGCAGAACCATCTTTGCAGCCTGTCAAAGAATATGGACGGCTTTATCCGGGAAAATATACCCTCTATATAAAAACAATCGATAATTTAGGCAATGAATTGGATTCCATTCAATATCCATTTAGGGTAAATCCTCCTTTTTATGCCTCTCTGATAGCAATCATTTTGTATTGTCTTCTTGCAATCGGATGTCTTTTTTTCATTTACTTCCAAATGAGAAGACATGTGCTTAAAAAGCAATTGAAGATAAAACAGGAACATGAGGAGTTGAGGAAAAAAGAATCGGAACAACAGGAACGGGAGATCATGCGTTTACAAAACGAGAAATTAGAAGCTGATCTTACCTTTAAGAGTAAAGAGTTGGCTGGATCTACTATGTCTATCATCAAAAAGAATGAAATCCTAGCCGAGATAAAAAAAGAATTGACAGAACAAAAAGAGAAATTAGCTGCTCAATATCCGAACAAGTATTATGAGAAACTGATGAAAATGATCGACTCTAATTTGTCTTCGGAAGATGACTGGTTGGTCTTTCAAAGTAATTTTGACCGGATTCATGAGAATTTCTTCAGAAGTTTGAAATCACATTATCCGGATTTGACATCAACAGATCTCAAATTTTGTGCATACCTGCGTTTGAACCTGAATACAAAGGAAATTGCCAATCTGATGAATATATCTGTTAAAGGAGTGGAAGTGGGAAGATATCGTTTGAGAAAAAAATTGGGCTTGGCTTCAGATATGAGTCTGGTTGATTTTATGATTGGCCTGAAATAGTTTCTCCGGCTATCACTTCAAGTATTTGCTTTTTTACCAAATATTTTTGGGCCAGTCTTTGGATTTCATCCGGACTGATATTTTTGATGACTTCTATCTGTTGATTAAAAAACGAAGCATCCATATGGCTGGAAAGTAATGAGATATGGGCTTCAACGATCGAAAAAGTACCGTCCATACTACGGGCGAAATCTCCTAACATATAGTTGCGAACCATTTCTAATTCTTGTGTCCCGGTTAGCTCTTGTTGCAAACGATCGATTTCGTTATATACTTCCCGGATCAGCTTGTCAGTGTGTTCGCATGCTGTTTGTGTAGCGATAGAAAGATGAGAAGCATGTTTGAGTGCCGTAATTCCTGAAGAAATGCCGTAGGTGTATCCTTTTTCTTCCCGGATGTTTGACATCAACCGGCTGCCGAAATAACCTCCCAGAATAGTATTCAAAACTCTTAATCCGGGAAAATCAGGATGATTACGATTGATAACCGGCAGTCCCATTCTGATCCCGTTTTGTAATGCATCTTTTTTAGGGATGAAAAAACGTTTGTTGGTATACGAATAGGGTTGGTTGTAAGCTTCTTTTCCCGGTAAATCTGCATTTGTTGAATGAGATACAACTTCATTGTAGGTGGTAGTAGTACCGAAATACTCATCCACAATCTTTAATTCTGTATCTGTAATCTTGCCGGATAGGATTATTTGCATATGATCCGGACGATAATATCGCTGATGAAATTTCTTTAAATCTTCTGTACTCAATCTTCCGAAATCATCCGCTTCAGCATATATCCCATATGGGTATCCTTCTTGAAAAAGTTTTTGAGAAAAACCTTTGGTTGCCAGGTATTGCACCTTATCATTGTCGATGAAAAAGTGTTGCCGGTGCCGGTCAACCATGGTTTTGAATTCTTTTTCCGGGAAATGAGGTTCTCTGAATATCATTTCCAGTATTTCCAGTGTTTCTTTGAAATACCGGTTTAGCGTGTACAGCGTGAGATATGAATAATGGTAGGTTTCTGCTAGTTGTAACCAGGCGCCATAATAATCCAGTTGTTCTGCTATTTCTTTGGAATGGAGTTTACCTGCCCCTTCCTTCAGCAATAAATTAGTAAAAGATGAAACCAATGGCTTGGATTGTTCCCATTTTCCGGCAGAGACCATAATGTCAATTCTGGAAACTTCCTGTTCTCCCATATTCAGGTAGTATAACGGAACCTTGTTTGACAATTCCGTTTTGACCAAAGATGGTACAATAATTTCTTTGATGGAGGTTATGGGGGGAGCTATGTGACGATGTAATTCCATTTCTTTTAATCGTCCCTATTTTTGTTGTTGCAGATAATAAATTGCTTTTTCCATATCATCCGGCGTATCAATGCCTATGGTTTCTTCCTGAGTAATACCGACTTTGATGATATATCCGTTTTCCAACCAGCGGAGTTGCTCTAAGGATTCGGCAATTTCCAATGCAGATTGCGGCAAAGAAGTAATCTCTTTCAAAACGTCTGCTTTATAGGCATATAAACCGATGTGTTTATAGAAAGGATATATTGCCGGCCAATTTTTCTGTTCTCTCCCTCTTATAAAAGGAACAATCGAACGACTGAAATACATAGCCTGCATTTGTTTGTTTACCACAACTTTTGGCGAATTAGGGTTGGATATGACGTCAAAATCAACCTCTTCCCCAAATGGCTTGACAAGTGTTGCTATTTGTGTTTGAGGATCCAGAAAACAAGCTTTAAGAGTTTCTATCTGTGATGCTTTGATAAATGGTTCGTCTCCCTGTATATTGATAATTACATCAAAATTTTTTCCGGTTAATGTATAAGCTTCGTAACACCGGTCGGTTCCGCTTTGATGATTTTCGGAGGTCATGATTGCTTTTCCACCGAAAGATTTTATTGTCTCAAAGATCCGGTGGTCGTCAGTAGCCACAAGCACATCATCCAATAACCCGGATACTTGTTCATATACCCTTTGTATCATGGGTTTACCAAGCATGTCGGCCAATGGTTTCCCCGGAAAACGGGTTGAGGCATATCTGGCAGGAATAATTCCTATAAACTTCATGAATTAAAAATTAAAAATTAAAAGCTTTGCATATCACACAAGCGTTTATAATATCGGTCCTGGGCGATTAATTCTTCGTGTTTACCCTGTTCTACAATTTCTCCTTCGTGCATCACACATATTTCATCGGCGTTCTTGATGGTCGATAAACGGTGGGCGATGACGATGGTTGTCCGGTTTTTCATCAAGTTTTCCAGCGCTTCCTGCACTAATCTTTCTGATTCGGTATCTAATGCAGAAGTGGCTTCGTCTAAGATCAGGATTGCCGGATTTTTCAGAATAGCACGGGCAATACTGATACGTTGACGTTGTCCGCCGGAGAGTTTACATCCCCGGTCTCCGATATTGGATTCGTATTGACCTTCCGTAGCCATGATAAAATCGTGTGCATTGGCTATTTTGGCAGCCTGGACGACTTGTTCCATGGTTGCATTCTCCACACCAAATGTAATGTTGTTGAAAAAGGAATCATTGAAAAGAATAGCTTCCTGATTCACATTCCCCATCAATTGACGGAGATCAAACAGCGTAGTGTCTTTGATGTTGACTCCATCGATACAGATAGCTCCTTCGTTAATATCGTAGAAACGGGGAAGCAAATCGACAAAAGTTGATTTCCCGGAACCCGATTGTCCTACCAAAGCAATGGTTTTTCCTTTCGGGACAGTTAAATTAACATTTTTTAAAATCCATTTTTCCTGATATTTGAACCATACGTTTTTATATTCGATTTTTTCATTGAAATGAATCTTTACAGGATTTTCCGGATTGACAATGTTAGATTCTGCTTTCAGTATTTTATCGACCCGGTCCATTGAAGCCAATCCGCTTTGGATGGCATAAGCCGATTTGGATAAATCTTTGGCAGGATTGATTAATAGATAAAAAATAGTGAGGAATGTAATAAATGTAGATGCTTCAAAAGAGGTGTCGTTCCCTAAAATAAGGATTCCACCGTACCAAAGCACCAATGCAATGGTAATGGTACCTAATAATTCACTTACCGGATGCGCCAGAGCCTGCCGGCGACCAATTTTATTACTGGTTCTCCTGAACTCTTCATTCCCGTTTCTGAAACGGTTCTTTATTTTTTCTTCTGCATTAAATGCTTTGATAATACGCAATCCGCTTAATGTTTCTTCAATTTGCGCCATCAATCCTCCCCATTGTTGTTGTGCCAATGCTGATGTGCTTTTTAGTTTTTTTCCGATTCGTCCCATGATAAAACCGGAGATAGGGAGCAAGACAAGAACGAAAAGTGACAATTGCCAGCTCATGACAAACATGCCCACAATGTAGATAATAATAAGGATGGGATTCTTAAATACCATATCTAGCGAGACCATGATTGAATTTTCAACATTTCCCACATCTCCTGTAATCCGGGCCATGATATCGCCTTTTCTTTCTTCTGAGAAAAAACTGAGAGGCAATGATACTACTTTATCATTGATTTGATTCCGGATGTCCCGTACAACATTCGTACGCAATGGAATCATAAAATAAGAGGCCAGATACATATTTCCGGTCCTCAGAATCGTCATAAAGATTAAAAAAAGACTGATCAATACCAATGTTTGAATTACTCCATGAGCGGCAGAATATTCAGCCATATACCAGTTGAGGTTGTTTTTTAAGGCATCAAAATAGAGTCTAAAAGATTCAATGGAAAAAGAATTCAATACTACTGGGGTGAACTCGTACGTTTTGTCGCTGTTCTTCTCAAATAAAATTTCAAGAATGGGTTTTAAAAGTCCAAAAGTAGCTAAACTAAAGAGAGCCGATAAAACATTTGTAATGATATTGGCGATAATATATTTTTTATACGGCATCAGAAACCGTTTAGCTAGTTTAAAGAATTCTTTCATTTTATTTTTTTTGAAAATTGGCTGCAAAGTTACGAATTAAAATGGAAATATTCCTTTTTGTTTTATGTTTTAGTTAAGAATGCGATTTGCGATTAACTCTTAACTAAAACCAGTATTGTGCCTTATAATTATCAAATATTAATAAGTGTTCATTATTCTTAAATACGCAAAAAAACGTTCTTTCCATTTAAACTATTTACTTTAATATCTGTCTATTTTACACTTAATTTTATTTATCCTAATTTGATTATAATGAAGTATCTTTTTTTTACAGTCGTTATTTGCATATTGTCGGTTCCTGCATGGGGGCAAAAAAATATAACAGTGAGTGGTACATTATTGGAAAATAATACAGATAATACCCCTGCAGAAGGAGCAACAGTCAGGATTCTTTCCCTGCCGGATAGTTCTCTGGTGTCAGGTACTACCTCTTCCCAAAGCGGATACTTCAGTTTAAAAGGGCTCTCCAAAGGAAATTATGTTCTGTTTGCCTCCTATGTAGGTTTTGAAAATTTCTATAAAAAAGTCTCATTGGGTGAAGAAACTACTGTAAATCTGGGAAAACTGACATTGAAGTCCAATGATATCATTTTGAAAGAAGCCGTTGTGACAGCCAAAGCGAATGAGATTGTTGTGAAAAAAGATACTATTGAATATAATGCAGCTTCTTATAAAACAGAAGAAAATGCAGTGGTAGAAGATCTTTTAAAAAAACTTCCCGGTGTAGAAGTTGATAAGGATGGCAAAATTACGGTAGGGGGTAAAGAAATCAAGAAGATGCTGATTGATGGAAAGGAATTTTTTACCGACGATCCTAAAGTGGCATCCAAAAATCTTCCCGTCAATATGATAGAAAAATTACAGGTACTTGATCAGAAATCGGATATGGCCAGGATGACTGGTATCGATGATGGGGAAGAACAGACTGTGATTAACCTGACTGTAAAGTCGGGAATGAAAAAAGGAACTGTCGGTAATGCCGCTGCAGGATTAGGACATGATGTGAAATCGGAAGGTGATTTACGTTATGAAGTAGGAGGTATGGTGAACCAAATGAATAATAGTGATCGTTATACATTAATGTTCAACGGTAACAATACCAATAACATGGGATCGTCCGATTTGGGAGGGGCCCGTTTTGGAGGTATGCGTGGTATGCGTCGTGGAGGAGGTTCAGGAATCAATACTTCCGAAATGTTCGGTTTTAATATGAATAAGGAATTTTCTGACAAGTTGTTTTTGAATGGAGATGTCAATTACAATGCCTCAGACCGTGATGTGTTAAGTAAGACTACCACTACTACCAACTACCTTAATCGGTCTGGAGAAAATGAGTCTTTGATTGAAAGGACAGAAAGTAAAATCAATGATATATCAGATAATTTCGGACTTAATTTCAGATTAGAGTGGAAACCGGATAGTAACAATACTTTGATTTTCAGACCGAATTTTAGCTATAATAAAAGCCGGAGTTATGAAAATCAGCTATTTTCCAGTGTAGACGGATATACAAATGATACCATATCTGTAGGACCTTCTAAGTCTTTCAGTAAGGGGGATGGTTATAACTTTGGCGGAACATTGGAATATGCGCATCAATTTAAAAAACAGGGGAGGGTATTCAGTGTGAGTACTACGGGTGGTTATAATACCAGTTATTCCCAACAGACATACGATTGGAAAAGAATTTATTACAGGGAAAACAGAGACTCTTTAGTAAACCAACGGTCGGAAAATGATAATAAAGTTACCAATTATCGCATTTATGCTTCATATGTGGAACCGCTC
>JAVBMQ010000140.1:0-8587 GCA_031552335.1 Bacteroidales bacterium
TAGCCGTGGGTGAAAACCCACGGAAGGAAAGGAAGGATGATGGTAAGCTAACCTGCGCCGTGTTAGCGGTGCAGTAGTTTATTAGATAATAATTGATAAAAAACAAAAATATCATTTGTTCAACTGGATTTTGGATTAACAGCACCGCTAATGCGGCGCCCAATGAGGTTTGATTACCCTTTCCGTCTGTGCCGTGGGCTTTCCCCACGGCTACGGACACGATGGCCCGATGGGCCAAGGGCTCGTAAATTTTCCAAACGTGACCAGGCAACGTCCTATTAATAGGCAACAATATTATATAAAAATTTTCAAAAAAATTGGACAACAATCAAAGAAAAATATGGCAATTCCCCTGGCAGTACAAAGAAAGCCTTGTTTTTGTCGGAGGAATTGTATTGATAGGCTTCGTTTTGCAGTTAGCCGTCGGAATATTCGATTTTACACTTCTGCAATGGCCGGTTAATATCATTCTGGGGGGAGTTATGATCCTGTTCCTGTTTTTGTTTGCCACAAAAAGAAAGAGTATGTTGTATCTGTGGTTTTCAGGTATCCCTATGGCAGTAACTTTAATAGGAACATTGCTTGTATTGGGCATTATCATGGGATTGACCCCCCAACTTACAACTGCAGATTCAACCGAAAATTTTCCTTCGCATTTAGGTCTTACCCGGATGACATCTTCCTGGCCTTTTGTATTAGTCTATTTGATCACACTACTTTCTTTAGGAGCATTAATCATCAGGCGTATGATCCCTTTCAGGATTAAAAATTATGCTTTTTATTTGAATCACACAGGATTATGGTTACTCCTTTTTTCAGCAGGGATGGGAGCCTCTGATATCAAAAATTATGCAATGTATATATATGAAGGAGAAACCGAATGGAGGGCCCATGATGATCAAAATAATGTAGCTAACCTTCCGGTCGCTATTGAGTTGAATGATTTTTATATGGAAGAATATCCTCCCAAATTAGCAATTATAGATAGGGAAACAGGATTTGCTCAACCTGAAGGTAAACCTTTCTATTACCAAATTGATGAAAAGCAACGGGAGGGAAATATTGCCGGTTGGCATATTTCTTTGAAGGAATATATCCATCAGGCAGTGCGGAACAGTGATAGTACTTATCATGAAGTCCGGATGCCGGGCGCTTCTCCTGCTGCAAAAATTGAAATCAGGAATCTCCGGAATGGAATATCTAAAGAAGGTTGGGTTTGCGCAGGCAATCTTTCTCAATTGTATATGGTACTGAATCTGAATGAAAAAAATTGTGTGATAATGACTTCTCCCGAACCCAAACGTTTTGTATCGGATATCAATGTCTTTTCGGAAGACGGGCACTGTGCTCATACACTTCTGGAAGTCAATAAACCCTATAAATTAGGACATTGGATGTTGTATCAATACGGATATGATCAGGAAGCCGGTAATTTATCCTCCTATAGCATTATTAAATTGGTTTATGATCCCTGGATGATTCCTGTGTATACCGGGATCCTTCTGCTTGCTTGTGGATCGGTTTGCATGCTCTGGAGTGGAAATAAAAGAAAGGAGGAAGATGATGACATGGGATGACTTTCTTTTCTTTGCCATTCCTTCCATGATATTATGGATAAGTGCAGGAATACTGGTGTACACTAAGATCAACCGCCGTTTTACAGAATTGTTGATGATTCTGGGCATTATTGTCTTTGCTTCATTTATTGCAGGTTTGTGGGTCGGACAGGAACGTCCGCCTATGCGCACGATGGGAGAGACGAGGCTTTGGTATTCATTTTTCCTGTCCGCTGTAGGATTTTTTACTTATAAACACTGGAAATATAACTGGCTGCTTTCATTCAGTAGTTTAGTAGCCTGTGTTTTTGTCTGTGTCAATATATTCAAACCAGAGATACATTCCAAAAATCTGATGCCTGCTTTGCAGAGTTACTGGTTTGTACCACATGTGACAGTGTATATTCTTTCTTATGCTATGTTTGGCGCTGCAACAATTGCATCTATCATCCGGTTGCGTCAATTGAGCGCCGGGGTTCCCTCTAAGAAATTGTATAGTTTAATGGACAATCTGGTTTATGCCGGATTCGGTTTCCTTATGTTGGGTATGCTGATGGGATGTCTTTGGGCGAAAGAAGCCTGGGGACATTATTGGTACTGGGACCCCAAAGAAACCTGGGCTTTTGTGACGGCAGCGGCTTATCTTGTGTATATTCATATGCGCTTACAACGATCTCATCCACGCGTTACGCTTTGGGTATTGCCTGTTGCATTTATTTTATTGATGATCACTTGGATTGGAGTGAATTATCTTCCTGCAGCACAGGGAAGTATCCATGCTTATTAGGAAAATGAATAACAGAGAAAAAAATACAGTTTCCCAGATGATCCGGATATACTGTCGTTCCAAACATGGACAGGCAGATGCATTATGCCCGGATTGCTGGCAACTGGAGACATATGCCCATATCCGTTTAGAACGTTGCCCGTTCGGAGAAAATAAACCTGCCTGTAACAAATGCCCTATTCATTGTTATAAACCCAATTATAAAGAGGATATAAAACAGGTTATGCGTTTTTCCGGACCGAGGATGTTATTGTATCATCCGGTGGAGGCGATCAGACATTTATGGAGAGAGGTTTTTTGTCAGTCCAACATTTCATCCGGAAGATAATATTCTGCCTATTCCAATAGCTGATCGAACTGAAAAGCAAGCGTCTCCCGTTTTTCAAAGTCAAACAAAGTCAGTTTCCGGATGCTATAATAGCATATCCAATAATTACTCAATGCCGTTATATAATTGCGTTGCGCTTCTTTCCTCCTGTTCAACGACAAAGTAAGTGTACTGATATCCGTTCTTCCCACAATGAAACGTTGTTTGTTGATGTTATACGAAGCAATCGCCATTTGCAAAGCTTCAACGGATTTCAGGATCAGACGCTGTTGTTTGTTAAACTCGGCAACCGTAGTGATCACTTCCTGCTCCAGATCCTGTTCATATTGTTGTACGGTCAGTTTGGTTACATTCAGGTTTTTTTTCGCCATGTTCGCCCGGCCTTTTTTTATTCCCCAATCCAGTATGGGAACAGTAATACTCACACGGGCAATATCCTGACGGGAAAGGTCTTGATAAGCATCGCTCAGGCGATCTCCGGCATGATTAAATCCAACGCTGGCAGAAAGGGATGCGTCAAAACCGGCAGTCTTACTGGTTCGTTCCACTTCCTGCTCCGATTCCAACACTTGCTGACGATATGACAGAATATCCGGGTTGTTGGATTTCATGTGAGCAAGAGCCTCTTCAGGTAAAACAGGAATTGATTTGGTGGTTTCCGGTAAAATAGGATTAATCGTGCAATCCTGAGGTAAATTAAAAAAAGAAATAAAGGCAAATTCAGCTTTTTGTAATTGTGTAATGGCATTTTCCCTTGCATTTTCGGCATTGATCAGATCTAATTGAAGTGTCATTAGATCAGCTTGAGAAATTGTTGATATCCGGCTACGTTCTTTCCCAGCCAATAATAAGGAGTCAGAGGAAGCCACATTTTCCTCTGCCATCGAATATTCCGATTGTGCCATGGCCAGATTGAAAAAATAATTGACAGCAATTTCCGAAATATTTTCACGGGAATATAAAAACTGTTTTTGCGCTTTTTCATATTTCAACGGGGCAATTTTTTTCTCCCATTTAAAACGGTTGAATCCGAATAAAGATTGTGAATATGCCAGGCGGACAGGTACACTTGAATATTGGGTACGAATGTTTTCCCCGAAATTTTTAACATAATCCAGATCTGATGACAAACTAAAAATACCACCTGTAAGTTCAAAATTCTGTGATACGGATAGCCCGCCGGAGGAACTGACGGATTGCTGTAAGCGATAAACATCTATATTCTCCGCATAATCGTACCGTTTGACATAATTACTATTGTATTGAATCGGGGTCATCTGGAGGGAAACAGCAGGTAAACGGCCGGCTTTGAAGGTACGATATTCCCAATATCCGGCCAAAAAAAGATTCTGTGCTTTGAATATCTGTAATGAACCATCGGTTGCTATTTGAATACACTCCTCTAATTTCAGGTGTAATTCGGTTTCCTGGGCCGGGACAAGGGAAACAAAGAAAAGGCAAATCATTGAAAGTTTTATTTTCATCATTTTATATTTCTCATTTACCTTGTTTTATACTTCAAATTGTCAAACAAACGTTCGATCAACCGGCGTTCTTTTACAATAATATCCGCACTACCTCCTATTTCATATTGAAAATCCAATGTTTCCCCGTAATTGGTGGTTAAACCATCCGGTAATTCTACTACAATCAGGTAGGTTTCTATGGAACTTTGTCCGGTTTTCTGAGGTTGTGAAAGCAGTGAGATAGAACTGACATAGCCTTCTATCGAACCATATTCCATATAAGGATAATTGTCTAATTTTACTTTCACCTTACTGCCCTGTTTTACTTTCCCTGCCCCGGTAGAAGGCAGCAATACCTGTCCGAAAATATTGGTTTCTTTCGGAACGATACCGAAAATCTCTTCTCCGGCCTGAACAAATTGATTTTCCGATAAAAATTTCAGGTATTCCACTTTTCCGTCAAAGGGAGCCTTCAGGACATACCGTTGTTCCCAGACTTTGATATTATCGCATAAATCGTGGTATGAGGCAAGCAGATCCATCCGCAAGGTTCGTTCCTTTTCTTTCTGTTCCACATCCAAACGATTGATTTGATTCTGCTCTTCAACAATCTGCATTTTGATTCCCGATATTTCTTTCTGTAAATTTTGTTCTTCCTGTTTGGCAGATAAATACTCGTTCCGGCTTTTATCTACTTCATATTCATAAGTGACAATTTCGTCCTTATTCAGTGATGTGTATTTTTCCAGCCATTTTTGTGAAATCCTCAGTTTCTCCTGTGTCAGATGCAATAATTGTTCGGACTCCTTCAGAATGGCCTGTTTTCCTTTGATATTATCCCATAAAGCGATCCGTTGTTTTTCATAAATATTGTCCTTATTATAATCACATTGATTTTTTAACGCCGATAAAAATGCGTAATATTTCATATTCAGGTCGCCCAACGATACTTTTTCCGGGAACATTTGCTGAATAGGATCAGTTATCTGAGCATGAGGATCGAATTGACCGATTAAGTCATTTATATTCCGGACATCTTCCGTAAGGGCAGAGTTTTCTATTACGGCAATGTATTCGTTTTTTTTGATTTCGTCCTGGGCATGGAACGATTCCAAGTGAATATTACCGGAAACATTGGCTACCAATTTAACTGGGGCATTGGTTGAATTGATCTTGATATGTCCGGTTACCGTATCGGGATATTTGATGATCCATCCGAAAAGTAACAATAAAGCAGAAAATATTACCACGGCTATGGCTACCCAATGCCCAAAAGCCATGGGCATCCGGTCTACAATATCTGTGATTTCTTCGCTGCGTTTAGCACGTGTTTGTTCATCCTTACCCGACAAGTATTTCTTTTTCTGTTTCCAGTTCATATTGGCTTTGTATCAGTTCGTAATAGTGTTTCTTATTTTTCATAAGGCTTTGATGATTACCTGCTTCGGCAACCATTCCGGCTTTTAGTACGATGATTTGGTCGGCTTTGCGTATGGTACTCAGCCGGTGGGCAATCACAATTACTGTCCGGTTTTGAAAAACATTATTCAGTGCTTTGACTATCTTTTGTTCATTGATGGTATCCAAAGCATTGGTGGCTTCATCCAGGAACAGATAATCAGGTTTTTTGTATAAAGCGCGGGCAATTAACAGGCGTTGCCGTTGTCCACCACTTAACCCCCTGCCCATTTCTCCGATCATGGTCTGGTATCCCTGTGGCAGGGCTTCTATTTCTTTGGAGATATTGGCTACTTTGACAGCTTGTTGCAAAGCTTCATAATCGACCTTTTCTTCGTTTAATACAATGTTGTTCTGGATAGTATCATTGAATAATTTCCCGTCTTGCATCACACAACCGCATTTTGTACGCCATTGCCTGAGGCTGATGTTATTGATGTTCATATCGCCGATACAGATTTCACCAAAAGAGGGCATATACAGGCGGAGCAATAGTTTTAATAAGGTGGATTTTCCACAACCGCTATCGCCGACAATGGCGGTTACTTTGCCTTCAGGAATAATCAGATGCACATTTTTTAATACCAAAGGCGCATGGGGAGAATATTGAAAAGAGAGGTTCTTGACAACCAAACTTTTATTAACAGGGAGGTCCAGACTATTGGAAATGATAGAAGAAGTATCGTCTTCATCTTTCAATTGATGGATTTCATTAATACGCATAAAACTGATTTTGGCATATTGTGCCGATTGGATAAAACCGACCAATTGGGCAACCGGTCCGTTGAGCATACCGATAATAAACTGGGTAGAAATCATCACCCCGAAAGTAATCTCACCGTTAATAACCGCTATGGCGCAATAAAATGTGACACCGAGATTGGTCATTTGATTGATGAATTGCGCACCCAATGACTGTGCGTTGTTGATCTTCAAAACTTTCAGATTTAACCTGTACATGCGGGCTTGTATGCCTTCCCATTTCCATCGTTTGATGTCTTCGTAGTTGTTGATCTTGATTTCCTGTACATTCTCGACGGTTTCCACCCAGAAACTTTGGTTTTTGGCATTCAGTTCAAAATATTCCCAGTCTAATTTTTTACGTACTTTCAGGAAGGTCAGTATCCATACAACAAAGAGGAAACTACCGGCAATGAATATAAAGAAAATACCCGGATTATAAACCAGTAAGATGATGCTGAATACCAAAAACGTGATCATAGAAAATAACATGCCTAAGGAGTTGTTCATCACAAAACTACGGATACGTTCGTGGTCGTGCGCACGTTGCAGGATATCTCCGAGCAGTTTGTTTTCAAAAAAGGTAACCGGCAATTTCATTAACTTGATCAGGTAGTCTGAAATAAGGGAGATATTGACACGCGTGGAAACATGCAACAATACCCAGTCACGCAAGACATTCGACAGGGTAACGCTTAACAGCAAGACAATATTTCCGATCAGCATCATTTGAATAAACGAGATGTCCCGGGTGAAAATACCGATATCTATGACTGATTTGGAGATAAAGGGTAGGAGAGACTGCAACCCAGTAGCTATCAGCATAATGATAAATAAAATGCCAAATGCTTTTTTATAGGGAGTAAAATAGTTCAGGATATTTTCGAAGGTTTTGAAGCGGGCGATCCGTTCATGGGCTTCTATTTGCTTGAAATTTGCCATGGGTTCCAGGGCCATCAGTACGCCGTAGTTTTCATTTTCTTTGTACCATTTTTCTTTGAATTTTTGAGGAGAATACGACAATAATCCTTTGGCAGGATCGGAAACGTAAATTTTCTTTGGTGTGGCTTTGTATACTACGATAAAATGGTCGTTGTTCCAATGGATTACGCAAGGCAGTAGTACTTTATCGACCAGGTCGTCTAAATCGGCTTTGACGGAAAGGCTGCGTAATCCTATTTTTTCGGCCGCGTAACTGATATCGAGAAATGATACTCCTTCACGGGTGATGCCGCACAAATCCCGCAAATATTGCAGGGAATAATACTTCCCGTAGTACTTGGCAATAATTTTGAGGCAGGCAGGGCCGCAGTCTTTGGCATCCATCTGGTATTCATGAGGAAAAGTGTTATAAAGCATAAAAATTATTAAAGAGTTGGTTGCAAATGTCGGTTTTTTTTTTACTTTGCAAAATATATTTACATCTTTTTTATTAAAAATTAAACTTGGATTTATGAAAACACTTAGAAAAATTGACATTGAGATGATGGAGAAGGAGTTGCAGGTGCTGGAAAATCCGCAACAAATTTTGGGAGGTACAAAGGGAGATGCTAGCGATCCTTATACACAGGCAGAATTTGAATCTATGCTAGCGAGTGGAGTTTGGACAGGAGGAGGGTTTGTATCTGGAGTGGGATATGTGCATTCTGAAGTCACAGTTACTGGTAGTGTAAGCGGTAGTGTAAATGGTCGTTATAATTCATCATTCCATGCCGGTGCAGCAGGAGCTTCATTGACAGAAGGAGTTGGTATTAATGCAGCTTGTTTTATGGATGGAACAGTAACGGAAACCGGAGGTGGAGACAAAGTATCCATTTCTGCAACTATGGCTGGAGCTATGGTGTCCTCTGCTGATAATGTATTTGGAAGCGCGACTCTATATGTTAATGGAAAAAAAGTGAAAACTATAGGGTTTGACATCCCAGAAGGAGGGTTAATTTATCCAACAGGGACTAATCCTTTAGGCAATGCTAGTTTTGATTTATCAAAATACGAAGGCAATATAGCAATTGTAGTCGAAGGTGGATATAATACGAACGCTCCCGAAGGAATGCAATATGGAAATGTTCAAGAAACAGTTGTATACAACTGTATAAGATAATCATATCAGGAATATTTAATTTGGTAGACTAATATTTTATGACAAAGGTACAGTTTTTATTTTTTTTGTTATTGTGTTTGCTTAGTTGCTCCGGTTCGGAGAAACAAAATAGAGAAAAAGCCATACAAAAACAGAAAGAGGCAGAAAACA
>JAVBMQ010000172.1:0-2856 GCA_031552335.1 Bacteroidales bacterium
AAAAGATAACATTTCAAAATATCAAATTGAGTGTGCCGGAGTTGCCGGTTATACCATATATAGAAGGAGATGGTATCGGGAAAGAAATTTGGAATATAGCGAGAAAGGTTATAGATGAGTCTGTCCGGAAATCTTATGGCAGTCAACGGAAGATTCAATGGAAAGAAGTGCTGGCAGGAGAAAAGTCTTTTAATCAGACCGGTTCATGGCTTCCGGATGATACCATGTCAGCCTTTCGTGAATATTTGGTTGGAATCAAAGGTCCACTGACTACCCCGGTGGGTGGTGGCATTCGTTCCCTGAATGTAGCTTTGCGGCAGGAATTGGATTTGTATGTATGTCTTCGTCCTGTCCGTTGGTTTAAGGGAGTCGCTTCTCCTCTGAAAGAACCTCAAAAAGTTGATATGGTTATTTTCCGTGAAAATACGGAAGATATTTATGCAGGGATAGAATGGATGCAGGGGAGTGAAGATGCAAAAAAATTCTGCCGTTTTCTACGGGAAGAAATGGGGGTAAAGAAAATCCGGTTTCCGGAAACATCTTCATTTGGAGTCAAACCGGTTTCTATAGAAGGATCGGAAAGATTGATCCGGGCTGCCATTTGGCATGCACTGGATCATGGATTATCCTCAGTAACACTTGTGCATAAGGGAAATATCATGAAGTTTACTGAAGGAGGTTTTAAAAACTGGGGGTATACTTTGGCAGAAAGGGAATTTGGTGAAGAAATTCATTCCGGAAGGTTAATAATCAAGGATGTAATAGCAGATGCTTTTTTGCAAAATACGTTACTGAAACCGGAAGAATATTCGGTGATTGCGACCCTGAACCTGAATGGAGACTACATTTCAGATCAGTTGGCGGCTATGGTGGGAGGCATTGGTATTGCTCCGGGCGCCAATATCAATTATGAGACCGGACATGCTATTTTTGAAGCTACCCATGGAACGGCTCCTGATATAGCAGGAAAGAATATGGCTAATCCTTCTTCTTTGTTACTTTCAGGTGCAATGATGTTGTCGTACATAGGCTGGCAGGAAGCAGCTCAAAAAATAGAAAAAGCATTGGAAAATACATTCATGCAGGAAAAGGCAACGATTGATCTGGCCCGGTTTATGGAAAAAGGGCAAGTACTTTCGACAGAAGCGTTTGGTGTTGAGTTGATAAATAATATGTAAAAATTATGGAAAGGAAGAATGAGTTTATGATTTATAAGTTGTCTGAATCTATCAAGACAACCAGCCGGATTGATAATGAATTGTTCAAACAATATAATGTTAAACGCGGCTTGCGGAATGAAGATCACTCGGGTGTATTGGTTGGTCTGACAAAAATAGGGGATGTGGTTGGTTATGAAAGAAATCCAGAAGGAGCTTTGACTGCTATTCCCGGAAAATTGTTTTACCGGGGAATCGACGTGGAAGATTTGGTACATGGTATTCAAAGTGAAAAACGTACAGGCTTTGAAGAAACCTGTTTTTTATTACTTTCAGGTAATTTACCGGATGAAGAAGAGTTAGTAACTTTTTCGGAAATGATTAATACTGCCATGCCTCTGGAGCACCGGGTGAAAATGAATATCCTGGACCTGGAAGGTACCAATATCATGAATATCCTTGCCCGTTCGGTTTTGGAAATGTATACTTTCGACGAAAGGGCGGATGATAATTCCCGGGATAACCTGATGAGACAATCAATTGAATTGATTGCTAAATTTCCAACTGTTATTGCTTATGCTTATAACATCATGCGTCACAGTTCATACGGACGTTCCCTGCATATTCGCCATCCCAAAGAAGATGCTTCTTTGGCAGAAAACTTTTTGTATATGATGAATGGTCCCAGAGGCTATACTGAGTTGGATGTGCGTATCCTTGATTTAGCTCTGGTTTTACATGCAGAACATGGAGGTGGAAACAATTCGACATTTACCGTCCGGGTAACCAGTTCTTCCGGTACGGATACTTATTCTTCTATTGCAGCAGGTATTGGTTCCCTGAAAGGTCCGTTACACGGAGGTGCTAATCTACAGGTTATGGATATGTTCAAACACCTGAAAGAAAGTGTGAAAAACTGGGAAGATGAAAAAGAGATTACAAATTATCTTGGCAAAATACTCAATAAAGAAGCTTATAACCGTACTGGATTGATATATGGTATCGGTCATGCCGTATATACTATTTCTGATCCCCGGGCTTTGTTGCTTAAAGAAATGGCGCGCGAACTGGCAAAAGAAAAAGGAAGGGAAAAAGAATTTACTTTTTTGGAAAAACTCGAAGGCCTGGCTATTAATGCTTTTATGAATTTCAAAGGAACAAAAGTCAATAAACAGGTTTGTGCCAATGTCGATTTTTATTCTGGATTTGTATATGAAATGATCGGGCTTCCGCAAGAAGTATATACCCCTTTATTTGCCATGTCACGTATTGTGGGATGGGCTGCTCACCGGATTGAAGAATTGAATTTTGATAGTAAACGGATCATTCGTCCGGCTTATAAAAATGTATCGGATAAAAGGGAATTTATCCCGTTGAAAAAACGATAAGTTTTTTATATTCATAAATCAGATATGAGTCTTTTGAGGGATGCTGCCTATTGCTTAACGAAAATGTTCATTTTAGCTTGTCTTGTAAACTAAAGTAACAGGATAGTTGTTATTACTATATTAATTCCAAATGTATGTGTTTTTACGTCTAAACATTTAAACAGTCATTACCTACGGGTTCACCGAAAATCGGGTTCGGAGATTTTAGTGTGTTTGATATCTACAACCTTCCAAATTTTAATTTCTATAAAAGATTTAACTTATTAACATCAAAATTTTATGAATCTGAAACAAACTGTTAAGAAATGTGG
>JAVBMQ010000190.1:0-21996 GCA_031552335.1 Bacteroidales bacterium
TATATCCGGTACCATATAATGCTCTCGGGATTTCCCTCAAATCGCCATCCATTCTCCAACGATAATTGACTGCAACAGATTGGTTGTTATCAGTACGCATGTCTTCCGCTCTCATACGGGCCTCATTCAGGATTTTATTCCCATAACGGAAAGTAAAGAAAGCATTCATTGAAAAGTTTTTATAACGGATGGTAGTTCCGAAACCACCATTGACTTTCGGGTTACTGTCTCCTAAATAAACAATATCCAATTCATCAATGGTACCATCATGATTGATGTCTTCATATATGGCATCACCACCCCGGAAGCGGTTATCTCCCTCCAGGATTCCATAGGCAAAATACATAGGAACAGCATTTCCATTACTATCCAGAATCACTTCTCCGTTAGCATTTCTTGCATAAGGACTTGTACCTCCCTGATTCGGATCATATTTATCCCACTGATAAACACCCTTATAACGGAAACCGTAGATAGATCCCAAAGCATTCCCTTCCTGTATACGTGACAAATACTGATAGTTCGGCGAATCATAATTAAAATCTTTATTATACTCCCTTAAGAAAGAAGGATTCATCGAAACAATTTTATTCACATAATTTGACAGGTTGAAATTTACGTCAAAAGTCCAATTGTTTACTTTCAATAGTTTATTGGTTGACAAATTAAATTCCCATCCGGTATTGTCTATATTTCCGGCATTGATGTAAGACATGGTACCAAAACCGGTAGAACTTGGAATATGGTAATCTTTCAACAGCAAATCTTCGGTTCTTTTGCGGTAAACATTAAAGTCCATACTACATCTGTAATCAAACAAACTTAAATCAAGTCCGACATTTATTGAAGACGATTGTTCCCATTTCAGATTAGACAATTGAATGGAAGATTGTTTGATTGTCGGCAAATCAATATATCCGGAACCATAAGAATTGTAACGACTGAAATACAAGTAGTTTTTATCAGGACTATTACCAGTAACTCCATATCCGGCCCTTATACCCAATTCACTTAACCAGGATTCCATAGGCTTCATAAAACTTTCGTCAGAAATAATCCATTTTCCCGAAATAGCAGGAAAATTACCCCAACGATTAGATTGACCAAAACGAGAGTCTCCATCACGACGAATAGATGCATCCAGAATATACCTGTTCAGGAAAGAGTAATGCACCCGGCCCAAAAGGGCCATCGTTCTCCATTGCTCAGACTCCGTTTTTGATTCCGCATCCTCACTTGGAGTATTCGGATCAGTAATTCCCGAGCCCGGTAATCCATAATGTTTGAATCCCTGGTTCCGGGAGTTAACCGTGGATAACTGCCAGGATCCATACAACGATAAACTGTGATTTTTCCCAAGATTCGGCGCCCAGAGCATATTTTGATCGGAGTAAACAGATAATGCTTCCGATTCCCTGCCATATGCCTGATTTGTACGAACATCCGCCCATATAAAATCAGAAACTTGCTCTTTGGGTAAAAATCTCAAAATATCCTGGTTATCCACATCCAAAGTCAGATAACCATTGTAGCGAAGCATAGAAACATTCGGATCCAGAATATCATATCTTAAACTAAGTTTCGGAGTTATTTTAATTTGGTTTTCGTCGTTACTTGCCAGATTAGCCAGTGCTACAGGATTCAATAAACTCCCTTGAGAAGGATCCAGGTTAGAGTTTCTGGATATTACATAAAAAGGCCCTTGGCTTCTCTCATTTGCATCTTCTTCATAAATAGACACGTTCGGCATTTTTCTGTAAGCCAGACTCAACAGGTTTTCCGTATTATAATCATCACTGTTATCATATGCAAGATTCTTATTATTATCAGTTCTTGTAAGCGCCAGTTCGGAAGTAAAACGGATACGGTCAGACACTTGATATTCCAGGTTCATACGACTTGAAAAACGGTTCAATTCCTGTTGGATTACAGTACCTGTCTGATCATAAAAACCAAAAGAAACACGGAAAGTAGCCTTGTCACCCCCTCCTGATATATTTAAATTATGATCGTGAGTGAAACCATATTGGGTGATTGCATCGACCCAATCCGTATTGTTATTAAACTGGTGATATTCGGAGAAAGTCGGATCATAACTGAACTCAGGTTTACTGGCTCCGTCAGTATTTCCCGCATTGAAATAAGCCTGTTTAATCATCATGGTATAATCATCTCCATTCAACATTTTAAGTCCGGCAGGCTGTTTGTTTCCGGAAAAACGATAACTATATTGCACGCGGGTTGGTCCTTTAGCCCCTTTTTTCGTTTTGATCAGGATTACTCCATTGGCAGCCTTGGAACCCCAGATAGCAGCAGCTGCACCATCTTTTAAGACGGTAATTTCTTCTATATCATCAGGATTAATGCACAACAAATTCGCAAACTGTTCTTCTGTAGCTGACGCAAAATCAAAATTGCTCAGGTTATTTTCAAAAGGAACATCATTCAATACAATCAACGGTTCTGCTTTTGAATTGATAGAAGAAGTACCACGGATACGAAGAGTAGAACCCGCTCCCAGGTTACCCGAGTTCCCCATAATATCCAAACCGGCAATCCTACCCTGGAGGGCATCATCAATGGATGAAACCGACAATCCCTGAAACTCTTTTGTATTGATTTTTTGTACAGCTCCGGAAATTTCTCTCTGAGGAATGGCAAATGTACCGTCGGAGTGCATAGCTTTCGCAGTTATCACAACTTCTGCCAGTTGTGTATTATCTGTCATTTTTATGCTGAATTTCCTTTTATCTCCAATAGGTACCTGAACCTGATTATAACCCACATAGACAAATTTCAGGAAGTTGGCAGTACTTTTAACCTGGAGGGAAAATTCTCCGTTAAAGTCAGTCGCTGCCGCTGAAATGTATTTATTAGACTTATCCACCTCAAGCACTTGTACACCTATTAATTCCCCTTCAGTTTCGGAATAAACATTTCCTGTAACAATCTCTTGTCCGATCATCCATGCCGGCAAACACGCAAATGCTATTAGCAGCTTATATTTTAATTTATTCATAACGAAATCTTTTTAGGGTTATTCAATCTTTAACGCTTTATCTATCAAGTGGATAACAGAACGAGAAGAAGATACAATATTATTTGCACTTAGATAGTCAGAATTATCGACAATATAATCACGTCCCATCAGGTTGAATAAATTAGTATCACTTGTTATTACATTTGCTTGTATGGAACCAGGTATGTCTTTTCCGTATGCATCTTTGATCACATTTCTAACTACCAGATTTGAACCGGAACTACTCAAACTTAATTTATGAAATTTTCCATCCGGATCAGGCGCTGCCGTATCATAAACTTTATTGGAAAATGATATACCATTAATATACACAGAGTTGTCCATGAAGTGATTTTTCAGAAAGTTCAACAAATAAAGCGTTTGAACTTTTTTAATGTCATAATTCTCTTCATTGGCTATCTCATCCCAGGTATACAAGTTGGGATCTTCGGCAAAAGCTTGATTCAAAGCAGCCTCTGTAGGAATAAAAACAGAGTAACGAAAATTATTAAAAGAATTAACTACCATACCCATTCCTGAAGCCGATGACATTCTTTTCAAACTGAATACAGGAACAATATCCTGATCATTCTGGAAATAAGTAAATACCCTGTCATCTCCTTTCAACAGATCAAAGAAAGCTTTATACTCAGGATGATCTCCCATAATCATATACACCGATTTAACAGGATCCTGTATGACCTTGTCGATAAAATAAGTACGACCATTATCCGAATCATACCGGCCTGAAATGGAAGCATCCTTAACAATAGAAGCAGGCGCTGCATTTTGTTCTATATCTCCACCTCCGGTCATTTTTACATTATCATCAACTCCTGTGATTTTCAAAGTACTGTTTCCTTTTGTCAGTTCATAAGGAGTTTTTCCATCATCTACATATCCTGACATTGCTTGTCCGGTCATTTCTCCAACAACGATATGCATATCGATAATATCACGTAATCTATTGTGTATCAGATATTGTTCGCTTTTTGAATAGTTCTCATCAGATATTTGCCCATTAGCTTCCAGTTTATCATCATCCCCAAGAGTTTTAATGAAAGTTCCCTTTTCTCCGGATGCAGTTGCTTGATACAAATCAGCATAAACCAAGTTTCTTTCCGGCACATAATAAAATGACCAGATTTGACGGTATGCAACCCCTTTTGCCCAGGAAACAGGATCCCTGTAATTCTGAAATGCATCATCGACAGGAATGATCAGGTTGTACATATTTTCCATAGAACGGAGATACAATTTGAATTTCATGCGTTGATCCTGAATACCCCAGTTCATGACTTTAGTGTAATCACTAGTCAAAACAGATCCGTAAACACACTGGTAATCAACCGGAGGATATACTGACTTACTCACATAAACAATTCCATTATTTGCCTGATATGATTTAACAATATCATCTTTAGTTACATTCATGTAAAAGCTGCTTTCATCATTCATCTGGCTCCATGTATGAGGTAATGCAGTCAGGAATGACTTTTTTTGGTGATTTTTCAAAAATAACACCAGTATTGAAGTCGGAATATTATCCCATGTTCCATATGCATCTTTCAGGTAACGCCCTTTACTTGAATTCAGGTAATCATTCATTGCCTGGTCGGTAGGAACAAACATTACTCCCATATCCTGTTCCAAACTTCCTGAAGTATAAGCGTTATCTGTAGGGTCATAATACAACAAACCATAGCTTGTCAAGGTATTCCCCTTATCATCTGAAGAAAAGTTTAGCTCATTGAAATAACGTTTTACGAATATAGAATCCATGATTAATGGCCGGTCTGAAGATGATCCGTTATAATAGTTATAAACCATGTTTGATACCGTTTGGCCATTTATAGTAACACTGGTTCCCGGAACCGGCATACAAAATTTATCCAACAACTTATTAAACAAAGCCGTCTGACCGTTATCCCGGATAACCTGAGCCATATTTTTAGCAGGAATCAACAAATCATCCAATACATGAATATATCCGTTTTGGCAGATAATATCTCTTTCTATTACTTTTATACCATTGATATAAATATCGCCTTTCCCGTTATTGCTTTGAAAGTTATATTGCATTCCATTATAAATAATAGAAAAATCTTCGGAAGTAATTCCTCTGGTATTCATATTTGGTAGTGTGAAATGCACCACTGGAGCAACTTTTTCATTATCAACCAAATACAATCCTTTTCCTGAAAAACGTTCCCAATACGAATTCGCAAACAAAACCTCATCATTTATAAAAGAGAGACTATCAAGGAAAGAACTTGATGGATTTCTACGCAAAGCCAGTCCCTCACCTACAGAGCCACCACCATAAGTATTTGGCAACATCTGTGATGTAAAAGACATGTTTACCATACTTGCATTCATGATGCAGCGTTTTTGGGCAGGCGTAAGCTCTTCATATGATTTAACACCATAAAGGTTAGTACCGTCAAAAAAGCGTTGGAATACATCATCTTTTACGGGAAACAAAGTCTTGCTTCCTGTTTTTGACAACACTTCCGCATAGTTGAGATCATTGATCAATCTCACAAAATACGTAAAATTTCCGTCTTTCTCCATGTAATCATAGATGCTACTGCCGAGGAAATCAGGGCGATCTCCATCGTCGAAAATGTAATCATCTTTACAGGATACGAACACCATGCTGAATATCGCTACTGAAAATAGAAACGATATAACAAGGATTTTTCGATAAAAATTGGTTTGCATTGTAAAAATATTAGATAGATTAATATTATAAAGCTATGATTTCTAAGTAGTCTCCTTTTTTCATATCAACTGTCACCAATCCATTATTATCTTTTACAGGTTGGTATGTAGCTCCGTTCAATTGAAAGTTTACCTTTGCATCCTTCAATTTGAAAGTAAAAGTATTGTTGAAGGTTGACGTTATTTTAGCTTTTTTCATGACATTGTCTTTCCATTCCAAATCGGCTTCAGCTCCTCCTTTCACACATAAACCTTTGAAGAAACCGGTTTTCCACTGGGTTGGCAAAGCCGGCAAAAATTCGATATAACCATTATGGCTTTGTATCAGCATTTCAGCCATAGCAGCCGGAGCAGCCTCATTTCCATCAAAAATAAAAATATCTTCTTCCGCCATGGCAATACCGGCAAGTGAAATAGTGAATAAATTTTCACGCATCAATTTATTCATCAAAATATTCAGGCTGCTGTAAGCTTTCTCTGGTTGTTTCAAACGAGCATAAAACGCAACCATCATGGCTCGACAAAATTCAACATCTTCCCAATTTTCCGATTTCAACTTATTGTCAATTACTAATTCGGCTGCTTTGGCCAATTCCGGTGTTTTTTCAGGAGAAACCTGATTATACGGATATAAGGAAAGAATGTGCATGGCATGACGGTGATTCGGATGTGCATTCTGATAATCTTCAAACCATTCCTGAATTTCACCATTCCGGCCAATTTTCAATGGTGGCAATTTCTGAATGTCACGTTCCAACGATTGGCGGAATTCACTATCTATCTCTAATATTTTTGCGGATTCAATACAAGAGGAATATAATTCGTAAATCAAAATACGATCTCCGGTCGGCATCATGGAAAGGGCCAAATCTCTTCCTTCAAATAAAAACGAATTTTCGGGAGAGTTACCCGGACCAGTCATTAAATAGCCATTATTCGGATTTTCAACCATATAATCCTGTATAAAAATCGCTGCTTTTTTCAAAATCGGATACGCTTGATTTTTCAGGAAATCGACATCTTTTGTAAAAAGATAATGCTCCCATAAATGTGTTGACATCCAAACGCCGGCAGTAGGAAATAATCCCCAGGTTACTCCCTGTCCGGGAGCGGTATAGCCCCAAACATTCGCCACTGTATGCGCAGTCCAGCCTGGACTGCCGTAAACCTTCATTGCGGTTTTTTCTCCATGTACAGATAAATCTTTTATATACTCGAATAACGGGATATTACATTCATGCAAATTGGTCACATTGGCAGCCCAATAATTTTGTTCAGTATTGATATCCAAATGATAATCACAAGTCCATGGCATATTACATGCAAGATTATCATTCCAGACTCCCTGTAAGTTAGCCGGTAATGGAGAATTTTCACGTGAAGAAGAAATTAACAGATAACGTCCGTATTGAAAAAATAAGGCTTCCAATCCGGGGTCAAAGTTTCCTTCCCGAAGTTTTTTCCAGCGGACATCAGTAGGCAGCTGATCAGCATCACTTTTTCCTAAAAATAATTCAACACGGTCAAACAATTTTCTGTAATCCTGTACATGTGCTTGTTTTACATCTTCATATTTTTTGGAAAAAACATTGGAAATAGTCAGAGAGCATTGTTTCTGATAATCAGGATTCTTATAATCAGTCCTGATATCAATTGCAATAATCGCTTCGTCTGCATTTTTTACGGATAGCACATTATTTTCCGGTAAGATTCCGCCATTATTCGTGCTCACACTTATTTTCCCGATATAATGTACACCTCCAGGACCTTGTTTGGGGAACAACGCCTGACCTGAAAAAGTGATTTCTTTTCCCGAAATAGTAATTTCAGATTCTCTCAATAAGTCTAAATGCATATCAAAGTTCAAGGCCTTTTTAGAATCTGAAGACAGTTTTATCAAAAGTACATCGTCCGGGTTGGAACAAATGTATTCCCGCTTGTAGTTAATATTATCAATTTTGTATGTAACTGTTGTGAGTGAATTTTGAATATCAAGTTCCCTTCGGTAATTGGAAATTTTTGAAGTATCGCATTTAAAATCTATTTTCAAATTTCCGACAGGAAGATGTGTGCCGAATGAATGAGGTTTTCCGGATAAATATTTAGCAGCTAATTCGTTTCCTTCAATAATTTTTCCTTCAAAGAATAATTTACGCATTTCGGCCAGTTTCTGTTTACCGCAGGAATCTTCCTGATTTTCATCATATTGTCCCGACCACATAGTTATTTCGTTCAGGGCAATTGTTTCTGTTTCAATTCCTCCATAAATCATAGCGCCCAAACGACCATTTCCTGCCGGAGTAGCCTTCATCCATTCATCAGCCGGTTGTTTATACCACAACTTTAAGCCTTGTTGTTCTTTTTTTCCTGCACAAGATGTTAAAGCAAACAAAAAGGCTAACAACAATAATCCAAGTGTATTTTTGCAATTCATAATTGAATATAACTTTATTGAATTACGAATTAAAAATTAAGAATTTGACTTCTCAAAAACTAAAAAAATCTCAACTCTTAATTTTTAATTCTTCATTCTTCATTTAATAAGCGTCTGTAATAGAAATAATTTTCAATTGTTTTTCAAATTCCGGTTGAGACAAAGATGTTCTTACTTTTGTAGTAATAGTTTGTCCCGGCAGAATATCAAAATAGTTATTTTCAAAGAAGTTATCAATGCCCTCTATAGACATGAATACGGCACGGGCGAACTTGTCTGATTTCAGCATAAGCTCAAATCCTCCATTGACAGGTTTTACAGTCTTCATAATTTGTGGTTTCGGGAAGTCAATATCCTTTTGCAAAACAAGGAAATAATTATTCTCATACACATTTTTATCAGCATCTGTTAAACAGGTATACACCAAGACCTGTTCTTTGGAAGTTCCCTTCAACAAAGCGTCTGTTTTTTCAGCAAATATTTTAGTACTGGTATTGGCCGGAATCCTGACCGTTTTCTTTGATTCATTGAGTACCGTACCATCTAATTTCATTATTTTCACCTCCAGGGTACCTTTAGCTTCTTTCAAATGATCAGAAACCACATATACTTCCAGATTATTTTCTTTTTGAACCGGAGAAACTATTATATTACGATAAGCCTCCCGGGAAAAATAATGTTGCGCTTTCCAACGTCCGTAATAATCGCGACTGGCCCACGATGCCACAGGCCAACAATCGTTGTGTTGCCAGAACAACGTTCCCATGCAATACGGCATTGCCCGGCGATGAGCTTCGATAGCTTTTTTTATAGCATCACCCTGCAATACCTGTCCCATGTATAAAAAACTTTCGAAATCTTTCGGCTTCCGGTATTCTTTTATCAGGTATTCCTCTATCAACTGATTCCCATAGGTCCCTGCCCTTTGGTGATCAAGCATCACTTCGGATGTGATGTTCCAATCCTCGGGGTTGGGTGCGTATACTTTTACAGATTCAAACTCGGGAAAAGACTGGAAGCCATATTCGCTAAAAAAACGGCTTTTTTCCTCATTGAATTGATTGGTTGGATGCTTTCCATGCCATACACCCCAGTAATGACGGTCGCCATGAGTCGGGCTGTCGGCTTCACCCGGGTATCCATAAGGAGACGAATACCTGTAAGTTGCTTCAGGGGCATATTCAGCTACCATGTCGGGCAGGAGCTTGTGGAACAGGTCGGTATATTGCCTCCAGATTATTTGTGCATACTCAGGATTCTGGTCGGCATAATTTTTTTTCAAGTTCCAGTTATACCAAAAATAATACGCTTCATTATTTCCGCACCATACGGCAATCGACGGGTGATTGCGGAGCCGTTTGATATTGTCGATAGCTTCAAATTTGATTGACTCAAGGAATTTACCTTCTGAAGGATAAAAACTACACGCAAACATAAAATCCTGCCATACCAAAATACCGTATTGGTCGCAAAATTCGTAAAAACTATCATCTTCATAAATACCACCACCCCATACACGCAACATGTTCATATTAGCATCGACAGCATCGAGCACAGTTTTTTCGTACTTCTCGCGCGTAATTCTGGGAAGGAAATTATCTCCTGGTACAAGATTTGCACCTTTAGCAAACACAGGTACGCCATTGAGTACGAAATAAAGCGGCGATCCGTCTTTATCAGGCTCTGTAATTACTTTTATCGAACGTAAACCTGTTTTTACAGCCTGGCTATCCTGCGTTTTTGAACCAACAATTACTTCTGTTATAAAATTATACAGATAAGCTTCGCCCAATCCGTTACTCCACCAGAGTTTAGGATTATTGATTGTAAAATCGACAGCAACTTTGTTTGTCCCGTTTTTCAGATCTATGTTTGCCGTACCATAAACAGTTCCTGTATTCGCATCCTTTACCGTTACCTTAGTATCAGAAATATCTTTGTCTGTCAAAATTTGTGTCTCTACTGAAATAATGGCTTTTTGTTTTGTGATATCCTTCTGGCGGATAAATACATTTTCGATACGTAAATCATCCCAGGCTTCAATATAAACCGGACGCCAGATGCCCGACGTAACCAGACGCGGTCCCCAATCCCATCCATAATGATAACCGGCTTTACGGGCAAACACACTCACGGTTTTATTGAAAACACCTCCCTGTTGAGACTGGTCAGGCCCTGTATTATAGCGATACGGAAGGGCATCGAATTTAGGGATATCTTCTTTAATCGGAGAACGGAAAAATACTTCAAGCTTATTGTCCCTGGCTTTTACCTTGCCTTTAATATCCGTTTTCCATTCGCGAAACATATTATCAGCATCCAGTATTTTTTCTCCGTTCAGGTATACGCTAACATAAGTATCCAATCCCATAAAATGCAGGCAAATATTGTTTTTCCCCAGTATATCGTCGCTTACATCAAAACGGGTTTCATACATCCAGTCTTCTTTATCTACCCATTGCACGCCACGCTCATTGGTCCTGAAAAAAGGGTCTTCGATTATTCCATTGGCTAATAAATCCAAATGAACAACGCCCGGAACAGTTGCCGGATACCAATTAGTTAATCTCCACTGTTTAAATCTCCAACCGGAATTTAATTCTTTTTGCAATGGTTGAGCAAATAGAATTGAGCAATTGAGAATTGCAAATACAAGAAGGACGTGTTTTTTGAATTTTGTCATTGTTATATGTTTTTCATTAAACTAATTTATTTCCCAGGGCTATTTTGTTCCTGCCGGATAAACCAATATCCGGCAAGATTATTATAATATCGCTACAATTATTTTATAGCAACTTTTTGAACGAAAGAACCGTTGGCAGTAGTAACTTTAACTACATACACACCTGTTGACAATTCAATAGAAGTATTTACTTTTGATTGAGCGACTTTCATTCCGCTAACAGCATAAACCTCAACATTTCCTGCTGTTTGAGCAACTACTTTGATTGTGTTTTTATTGATTGACAATTTAACACCGTCCTGTGTAATTGAAGGAAGAGAGCTGCCGCCAACAGTTTTAGTAAGGAACTGGCTGGCCATTTTTGCATTATCAATAGCCTGAACGCCATATTTGTCACCATTATCCAAAGTGAAACCTTTCAATGTATATGAAGTTCCATTGATAAGAGCAAGATGATCATTTACTTTCAAAGAACCAGTCATTACATCAGCCGGAGCAACAGAATAAATAGTTCCATCTGTTTTTTTAACAAACAAATTATATTGAATGGCAGGTGTTGGAGTATAATCATCTGTAGATGCACTCCATGTAAATGTAATATCACCATCTGCTTCTGTATAAGCAAGATTAGTTGGAACTGCAGGAGCTGTATTAGCTGCTATATCGTTGCCCATATTATTTTTCATGACATAATTACGGTCACCTCCATGAGTATCACCAAAATGTCCATATCCAAGTACAAATGCATCCAAATCCCCGTCCTTATCATAGTCAGCCAAACAAGCAGCGCCACCATCAGTATCAACTGTATAAGCCTCTTCTCCTTCACCAAATGTAAACTCCATTTTAGTAAATGACTTATCACCAAAATTATTCAGGAAAATAGCATCTTTATGAGCATTTGTATAAATCATATCAGCAAAACCATCATTATTAACATCAGCCCACTCATTTGAGCAGTTTTGAGATTGAGTAAACTTGGTTACAGAATGATCATTTCTTGTAAAAGTACCATCTCCATTGCTTACAAATAAATCACCCTGCCATCCGATTCCCGGCCAGGCTTCACCTTCACTTCCATAACAATATCCACTCATCGAAAAATCCAACTTCCCATCATTATTATAATCATTCCATACCACTTCTCCACTTTCACCTCCAGGGAATAAATAAGGAGTAGCAAATGTTCCGTCACCATTATTTTTATATATAGCACCTGTACAAGGCTTAACTGACGGATCTGCATCATCACTGGCTGTCCATCCGAAAATAGCTAAATCTAAATAACCATCAGCATCATAATCAGCAAAAGCTAAAGAACCAGATCTCATCTGAATAAATTGATCAGTTCCATTTACAGGACTTGTAATTTCCTGAAAAAACATTCCTTGAATATTCTTATACACTGCAGTATAAATATTCTGATCATCAGCTCTTCCTGACATGAAGATATCTACCCAGCCATCATTATCATAATCTGCAGCAACAACATAACGACCCGGTTTATTTCCTCCATCATTATCAATGTATTTGAATGTTCCGGGAAATACTTCCTCAAACTCAAAACCATTTTCAGCTCCCAGGTTTCTGTATAAATGAGAAGACGGTTCTTTTTTCAATACATCATTTTCCCAGTATTCAATCCTTCCGCAAATAAACACATCTAAATTGCCATCATTATCATAATCCAACCAAGTGACATTAGAGTTTCTTAAATTAGGCAATGAAGTCTCTACTTTAGTAAAAGTACCATCTCCATTATTCTTATAAAGAATAGTATAAGCTACCCAATTATTATCTGTAACATTAACACCAGAGTGTAATAAATCCAAATACCCATCATTGTTGTAATCGCCAAAAGCTCCGGTACTTTCAAACAAAAATTTGAAAGATTCCAAACCAGTTCCACCAGTAACTAAATCTTTAACTTCAACGTAATTAGGCACTTTCGGCGTTTGAGCAAAAGCAGAACCAAAGCCAAAGAATGCAACAACAGCCAAAGCAGTGTTTTTCAATAAGTAATTTGTTCTCATAATAAAAAGAATTAATAAATTAATAAATAAACTTCAAAATATCTACACATGTTCCTGCTTTTACCTCAAGAACATATGAACCCTTATTTAAATCTGATATATTTATTTTTTGCAGATTTCCATCAGAGAAAGATTTATTTAAAACCAGTTGTCCTGTAATGTTATATATTTTAACACCCTGAATCATTTCATTCGAATGAATATTCAACATTTTATCCACATCAACATATGCAATGGTCAATGATTTTACGTTTTCATTTTTTATTCCTGAATCCAGATAAGGGGTAAGCATCATGGAAAATCCACCTCCATCAGCCATAAAGATTGGCATCAGAGTGCTTCTTGAAACCAACTTCTTCTCACACACATACCTTTGAGGATAACCATTTGAAGTTGTTGAGTCTCTGTAGATAGTTGCTTCATAACTTATTCCTTCCGGCAAAAAAGAAAAATCTACAGTCACATTTCGTCTCGTCCAGTTTGACATTCCGGCAACAAACCAATCATCCTTATCTGTCTGTTTAGCTATCATTGCATACTCACCAACCTTTGCATCCAAAGGCACTGTTTTCTTCCAGACTGTCGGAACTTTTTGAAAATAAGTCATGATATCAGGATATTTTTCATACTCAGTTGGAGAATCTACCATATAGGCCAAAGGCTGATCATACATTACATACATGGCCAGGTGATGACAACGGGTTCCCATTGCCGATGGATTTGTTCCCGGCACTGTTGTTCCTGAGTCAATCGGACGAAATTGCCCTTTTGTTGTATTTTGGAATGATCCAGGAGTATAGTCAAATGCTCCTGCCAACATACGGGAAAAGAGAATCAACATATTATAATCCGGATTTGCCGACCTGTCCCAATAGTTATTTTCGAGGCCTCTTACTGCTTCAAAATTCAAAATATTGGGATAAGTCCGGTTCAATCCTGTAGGTACCGGACATCCATGAAACATTACCACCATTTCCAGGTCAGCCGCGCGCTTTGCTAATGTTTCCAACCAATTCGTTGCCGGTTGGTCACTGCGATTTACAAAATCAATCTTGAAACCTGAAATCCCATAATTTTTCATTTTCTGCATCCATCCTGGCTGATCAACAGCACAACTGGTCCATGTCCAAACAAGGATTTTCACTCCCTGACCTTTAGCATAAGCACATAACTGACGGATATATGAGTCAGACCACCCTGCGTCTAATGTAAGATATTCAATATTATTTCTGGCAGCAAAATCAACATAATATTTATACAATTGAAGGTTCAGATTCACTGTCCCACCTCCGGACGGGAAACCAACCCCTTCAAGAATAGCCTTATGGCCCCATTCCCAAGTAGTCTTACCCGGCTTAATCCAAGATACATCAGTCAATCTTTGCGGTTCAGCCAGTTTGTAAACAATCTCATTATTCAATAAAGACTTATCATCATTTGAAACAGCAATCACACGCCAAGGATAAGTTCTTGTACCCTCAACTTTTGCCAAATAATCAAAACGGGTCAAAGGTTCATGCTGGCTGTAAATATTATCCGGTTCTTTTACCTGATCCGGGTATTGCGCCCATTTACCACGTAGAGAATAGTTGTCATTTTTAAACATATACATAGCCGGGTAATCCAATAAACCCGCTTCCATTAATACCACTTTATAGGGAGTTCCCGTATATGAAACAAGAACCGGCGTAACAGCAAAAGATTTATTATCTGTGATTTCACTGATCGAATTGTAAAAATCATAACTCCGTTCCCAATGATCATATCGATCTAACTCCATGGTAGGATAATGTATTGCCGGATTGTTAGCAAAAGAAAAAACTGCTTGCTCCGAATTCACAATGGTGTTATCAGCAAAAGAAGTTTCAAACCGGTAAGCAACCCCATCGTCATAAGCTCTGAAAACCAAGGCATATTGTTGCGTAAAATCAATTCTCAGTTCGTTATAATGATCATCCAGTGTTGCATTTTTACCTATCAGAACAGGGATAGTTTCCCGGATACTTTTTTCCCCGGTACTTTTTACAGTTCCATTCACACCTGCTTCAATATCATTATTGAAACTCATAGACACCACGGAAGGAGTTAAAAGAGCAATATCATTATAGAACACCTCATACCTGACCTGCTCTGTCACATCAATTTTTATTTTCAAAGCACCATTTGGAGACAGTAAGTCATAATTCTCTGCCTTCATGCTTTGCAGACTAATGAAACAAAGAAAAATCAAAAAAGACTGAAATGCATGTATTATTACATTGTTTTTCATCGTATTTTATTGAATTTAGATTTATCAATGCAAATGTAATTTGCCAAGTCTGAAAGAACAGGTATAAATTTGTCAATAAATACCATATCCGTATAATATCAGGTTTGTGCTACATTTGTATTATTTTTTTACTACAATTATTCCATTATTTAAATATTCTGATAGCAAAGCCTCCTCCTTTTGCCAGCTTAACATTTAACTTAGAGAGGTTTGAAACCACTATTTCCTCACAAATGTATTTTGTGGCATCTGTATTGGAATTAACAGGATCATCTTTATAAATCAAAGCTTTATATTGTGATTTGGGTAAGAATGAACAATCCACTTCTACATTTCTTTCATTCCAGTTAGTCATTCCGGCAATATACCATTCATCATCATTTGTCTGTTTGGCAACAATAGCATACTCTCCCAGTCTGGCATCTACAGGAATTGTTTTTTTCCAGACAGTGGGAACCTTTGAAAGATAATCCAGGATATCAGGAAACTTACGATATTCTGTAGGAGAATCACAGAGATAGCCGACAGGCTGATCAAACAATATATACATCGCCAACTCATGCGCCCGCGTACCCATACTTGATGGAATAACATCAGGAAGATCCACAGGAACAAACTGTTCTTTTGTCTTATTTCTCATCGATCCGGGAGTATAATCAAGAGGACCGTTTACCATTCTGATGAATGGAAACTGCAAATGATAATCAGGATCAGACCCTCTGTCCCAATAATTACATTCCGCACCACGGACCGCCTCATAATTCACTATATTCGGATACGCCCGTTCTAAACCGGTTGGTTTAGGGCATCCATGATAAATAAGTAATAATTGATTATCCGCACATCTTTTTGCCACTAATTCTCTCCATTGCATCGCTTCCTGATCGTCACGCTCAAAAAAGTCTACTTTTAATCCCACAACTCCCGATTCTTTCATTCGTTCCACCCAGCCATTAGGATTCATGACAGGCATATTTGCCCATGTCCAGACAAATATCCCCACACCTTTGGATTTGGCATAAGAACAAAGCTCTTTCAGATACTTTTCTTTCCATCCTGCATCTAATGTCACATATTCAATATCATTTTCGGCCGCAAAATCAACATAATACTTATAGAGTTCCAAAGTCAAATTTTTCATTCCTACAGGAAAATCGAGTCCTTCCAACATTGCTTTGTGCCACCATTCCCATACTGTTTTTCCTGACTTTATCCATTTTGTGTCTAATATACACAAAGGTCGTGCCAGCTTATAAACAAGTTGATTATTTAACAAACTTTTATCCTCGATGGAAACAATCATCACGCGCCAGGGATAGAGACGACTTCCTGTTGTTTTTGCCAGATAATCATGTCTTGTCAGGGCTAAATGATTAGTATAAATATCATCAGGCTTCTCTACTGTCTTAGGATAAGCCGGCCAGAAACCGGTCAATGTATTGGTACTATTCTCCGGACGATACAGATACATTCCCGGATAATCAAATAAATCAGACTCTGTAATGATAACTTTGTATGGGATATGGGAATAAGATTCGGGATAAGCAGCCAATAAAGGGATTGTACTATATCTGATCTTATTACCATATTCTTTATTCAAGTCAATATCCTGTATGGACTGAAAGTGAAGGTATAAACGTTCAAAATTACGCATCCCTTCATCTGTTTCAGGAAAATAAACAGCCGGATTTCCTGCAAAAACGAAATCAGCCTGCTCGGAATTTACAATAACATCTTCTGTAAATCCTGTCTTAAAGCGATAAGCGACTCCTTCATTATAAGCTCTGAGTATCAATGAATATTTGTCTTTGAAGTTAATTTTCAATTCATTATACTCATCCTGTAAAGTCTCATTTTTTCCAAATAAAACAGGTATGGTTTGATTCACACTTTTCTTTTCTGTATTTTTTACAGATCCATTCACTCCGGCAACAATTCCATTGTCGAATGTCATAGAAATAGCCGATGGAAATATAAGCATTTCATTATCATACAAGACTTCATAAGTAACATTTTTTCCAACATTCACCTTCATTTTCAGATGCTTATCGGGAGATACTACTTCGTAAGTTTTAGCAAAAATCGTTTGTGCCAGCAATAAAACCGTGCATAAACAGAAACACTTATATTTCAATTCGATTTTCATTTTTTTTATTTTATATCATCATTAAATGTATTTGAGCTCCCTGGTGATTAACATCCAGTTCAGACACCTTTGTCAGAAACTGATGCGCTTTCGTCTTGTTTCCCAATCCAAGTTGTCCGAGTCCCATGACATAATTGCAGTGAATCTGGTTGCGGACATTCAGATTATCATCCCAGATAGCCAGATCAGGAAGAGAAACAGCAAAATAATCGATCTTACAAGTATCGAACAAATGCTTTTCTCCATGAGCAATCAGCTTATTAAAACAGCTACGGGCTTTATCCTCATCGCCTAATGCACGCCATGCCAAACCTTGATAAAAGATTTTATCAGGCTGCTGGTCATTGTAAAAAAACGCCTGCTGAGGTTCCGAAGAGCCTCGCGTAGCCTTTGTCAACCATAATTTCGCATTTTTTTCATCCCCAAGTCCTTTGTAAGCAATACCTTTATAATAATCGATATCATTTTCTTCAGCATTGTTTAGTTTACCTTCGCCTAAATTATGAGGATAGGATTCTGTTTCTTTCAACAGCGCCAGGGCTTCGGCATAACATTCATATGCAATAGCCTGCTTAGCTAATTCCAATCTGCAAAGGGTATATTGACCTGTTACTTTTCCTTCTCCCCCCTCCCATGGATGGAACTTGCGGGAAGCGATCAACTCTTTCGCTTTTTCATATTGTGCCAACTGATTGTAAAGAGTTATGCGTTCAATACAAAGATCATCACGCTGTTCGACCAGATTCAGATGCTTTTCGAGGAAAGAGAGACGCTCACCGTGTGACCGTCCTGTTTTCTTGTATAACTGGTCTAATTCCATCAGAATACGGGAGTCTGCAGTATCCAGAGCAAAAGCTTTCTCCAGGAATTGTTGTGCTTTAGGCCTATCATTCAATTTATTGTAATAAGCCAAAGAAAGATTGCGTAATACTGTGGGGAAAGTATCATCCAGATTTGCCGACTTTTCCCAACAGGCTATAGCTTCCGGATATTGACGAAAAGCATACCAGAAATTACCCAGATAATAAGGCGCTTTAGCATCTTCCGGATTTACTTTCATTGCATCCTGCAAAATATTTACCTCTTCTATGCGGTTAGGAAAACACTTTTCAGGAGATACCTCCGATGCTTTCCGGTAGTATTTCTCCGCCTTTTCTATATTTCCATTTTGTGAAACAAAATAACCCAGAGCATAATAGACCATCGGATACGGACGATCTGTGTGGGTAGCTTGCAACAAGAACTCTTCTGCTTCTTCATACAGTCCGGCAGCAGCAAAATCCAAAGCATATTCAATATAACCATGAGCCCAACCACGCATCAGGCAATTCATCTCTTCCAATACAGTTTTATCCTGTGTGATAAGATATTTCTCAAAGCGACAACCCATATTGAAATTATCAATTGCCAGAGAATCGTCGATCCATCGTAAAGCGTCTTCTTTCCGGTCTAATTTTCTCAATATTGAGGCTTTTAGCTGACGAGCTTTATGATTATGCCAGTTGCGGATTAAACAGCGGTCAATCCGGTCCAAAGCTTCTGTCCACCGTGCAGCATACAATACATTTCCGGCTTTCAGAGAATCAATTTGAGCCAATGCCAGATAAGCAGCATCCTGCCATGCAGCATTCCATGCCGATTTGAAAAATGCAGCATATGCTTCATCCGTTTTCCCCTGCATTTTCAATGACCAGCCCAGATTATAATAGGGTTCTCCGTCATAGGGATTGGGATTCCGTTCTGTCAGTGTTTCTACTGCTTTATGAAAATAAGGCTCTGCCTTTTCAAATTGCCCGCGACGCATGTAAAGCAAACCTACTGCATTGTTGCAACGGACATCCTTCGGTTCCCTACTCAATGCCTCAAAGTAATAATCAAGCGGATTATAAGTAGCATGACGGTATTGCTCCAAATGTAATCCAGTCAGATACAGTTGTTCGATAGACGCAATTTTTTTAGGATCTTTAGCTGCATGTGCCGGATCAGGAGTTTGTTTGATTTCAGGTTTATCTGCCTTATAATCAAGCATGAGTCGTCCATCTTCAGCATATAATTCGAAAATCAGTTCTTCAGGAAGCAAATCGCCTGTTTTCAGAGTAGTAGAGTAAGGTTCTGCCGGAGAGATATTGATATGAGTATCCATAAAAACTTTACCTTTTACATCTTTCAATATAAGTCTCAGGTTTTTACAAACACCGGTTGTATACAAAATAACGGTAGAATTTCCGTCCTTCACATCAATGTTTACAATCGCATCTTTGGTCGCATTTTTTACATATCCAACTTCTGAATAAGGCATAAAATATTGTACCCATGATTTTTCTTCATAGGGTTGCAACCATGTAAAATCCGGTTGATTATCTGTGTGAACACCTGTCATCAATTCGATATACGGGCCATCTTCATCTGTCAGGTTCCGGTCCCAGGCAATGCCAAAATCACCGCATCCCCAGGTCCACTGTTTTTTACCGGGAGAAACATGGTGATTGGCCACATGCAATAAACCACCCTGTACATCATCTTCATACCCCCCCACAAAATCAAATTTTGATTGAATGGCCATATACGAAGTAGGTACAGGAATATTTTTATATTTGGAAATATCCACTCCTGCCGAATAGTCTTGTTTATAATACACCCCGGTAGCTATGGGAAAATTAGAAACATCACGTTTCCCATGGTCAAATACGGCATGTACATCCGGTGGAAATACGGATTTATATCCATCATTTACCACCACAGCCGGATTAGCCCACCAGAGAAATGTTTGTGGGAAAGGAGTCCGGTTATAAATTTGCACCTTTATTTCCAGATATGCCTTACCCGGATGCAATGTAAAACCCTGCATACCTTTGGTACGGAACATTCTTTCCACTTCGTTACACCAAACTGTTTTACTACCATCAGCATTTTCTTCAACCTTACAATCCGTCGGTAAAAATGTACTCGGACGATGATGTTGTGGCCAGTTAAATTCAATACCACCCGAAATCCACGGGCCGGTCAGTCCTACCAAAGCAGGTTTAACAACCTGGTTATAATACACAAAATGGCGTTTTTTTACTTTATCATAAGCCATATGTACCCGACCGCCCAATCCGGGCAGGATCATCACTTTAAGGTATTCATTTTCAATAAAGAAAGCTTTGTAGGGTTTATCTACTTTTTCATCAGAAATTTTTTCAACCACAGGATACGGATACACCACTCCCGAACTTCCCTGGTAAACACGTTTCTCCAGGAAAATCGGATTCTTTTCCTCTTCTCCGATGGGATAAGTAGGAAGCATGATTTCTTCTTCCCAGGCACGTACAATACCTCTTTCGGTAACTGTCGGCCGAATTAAATGTTCTGTTATTCTTTCCATAATCTTTATTCATTGACAATTGTCAATTATCAATTTATTTTGTTAGTTCTTTCTCAATTTCTTCCAATGATTTCCCTTTTGTTTCCGGCAGGTATTTCATAACAAACAAGAAACCTAAAACACAGATGCCTCCGTATAACCAGAAGGTTCCATATGAACCTAATCCTTTGTTCAGAAGAGGGAATGTATAGGTTAGGACAAAACAGGCTGTCCACAAGGAGAATGTAGATACCGCCATGGCCATACCTCGTATTTTATTAGGGAATATTTCGGATATAACTACCCATGCCACAGGCGCTAATGTCATAGCATAACAAGCAATGGCAGCTACAACTAGAATCAATACCGCCAGTCCGGAGATCTGGAAGTAGTAACAAGCTCCCATAACAGCATATATTAAAGCCAAACCAGCCGAACCAAGTATTAATAGTCCCCGGCGACCTAACTTATCTACCGTATACATTCCCACAAATGTAAAAATGACATTGGTCACTCCAGTCACCACGATATTGAAGAGAATATCTGAAACACCATATCCGGCAGCAGAAAAAACTTCCTGCGCATAATTAAAGATCACATTGATACCACACCATTGCTGGAATGCTGCAATAACAATACCTATCATTAATATTTTAGGCATTTTCCCTTGAAAGAGCATCTTATAACTTACCTTTTCTTTGATAGAACTGACAACCGCTTTTATTTCGCTGATTTCTTTTTTAGCTTCGTCTTCTCCTACTATCTTAGACAATATTTTTCCTGCTTTTTCATAACGTTCCTGTGTAGCCAACCAACGCGGACTTTCGGGAATAAAAAATACCAGAAAAAAGAAAAGCACCGCAGGTACAGCTCCTGCCCAGAACATCCATCTCCATCCTATTTGTCCGTTCCAGGATGCCAGAATATCTTCTCCGGGAACTACCGGATCAGCTATCAACCAGTTTACAATTTGTGCAGCCAAAATCCCCAGTACTATTGTAAGTTGATTGATAGAAACAAAACGTCCCCGGATATTACTTGGAGAGACTTCTGCTATATACATAGGGGAAAGATTGGATGCAATACCAATACCGATTCCTCCGAAAATCCTGAAAAATATAAATGAATTAATATCACTGACAATCCCCGTTCCCACGGCAGCAATAACAAAAATCAGTGATGCTACTGTCATTAATGGTTTCCGTCCATATTTATCAGACAAACTGCCGGATATAGTTACCCCCAATAAACATCCGAGGATAGCGCTTCCCATCACCCAACCTTGCATAGAAGGAGAACCGGTAATGCCAAAGAAAACTTCATAAAAAGGCTTTGCCCCTCC
>JAVBMQ010000135.1:0-10268 GCA_031552335.1 Bacteroidales bacterium
TTTTAAAGAATATAATTATTTCTTCCAAATGCACTTCATCCAAAACAGCACAACTTACAGTCCCTACTTTGAATTTAAAAAAATTTGAATCCCAGGAAAGTTTCTCGATAACCATCTTAACAGTTTATTCTCTTCTTTATAATATACAACGGACGTTCTTTTATCTTATCAAACATCTTTCCAATATAGATTCCTACAAGCCCTAACAATGAAATCACACACCCGGCAAGAAACCAAATGGATAGAATTAAACTCGTATAGCCTAATACCAGAACTTCTCCATTTAAATATCTAAGAAAAAAGATTATACCAATCATAAATGAAATTAAAGATATTAGAAGTCCTGATTTGACAGCTAATCTTAATGGCTTATCCGAAAAACCTATAATATTATTAAATGCAAGATTGAATAATCGTTTCAAATTATAATTTGATTTACCAACTTCTCTTGATTGATGTTCTACCGGAAGATAAGCTCTTTCAAAACCAACCCATTGAACCATTGTCGGGAAAAAACGAATTTGATCTCCCATTGATAAAATAGCATCTACAACTTGCCGATGATAAATACCAAAATTCGCAACTGTCGGATCCTGTTTTGTATTCGTCAAATAACTAAAACAGGCATAAAATAATTTAGACCCGAGTACCTTAAAGTAAGAATCATTCCGTTGTAATCTCTGGGCCAATACAATATCAAAACCTTCTTTTGCCTTTTTATATAAATTAGGAATTTCTATCGGATTATCCTGAAGGTCACAATCCATAACAACAATCCAATCACCTTGTGCAATAGAAAGACCTGCTGTTATGGCATAATGTTGTCCGAAATTTCGACTTAATTTAATTCCTTTTACTTTCTGATTAGACGAGCATATTCTTTCTATCTCATTCCAAGAATAATCCGGAGAATAATCATCTACCAGAATAATTTCATAATAAGGAGTTACAACTTGCAAACTGTGTTCTATTTGGCTGACTAATTCAAAAAGAACTTTTTCGGCTCTATATACCGGAGAAACTACTGAAATAAAATTTTCTTGTACCATTAAAATCAGGTATGAATATTTCTGATACTAGCTATTTGATACAAACGCTATAATACTCTGTATATCGATATCCTCCAATTCATAATACATCGGCATCCTTACCAGGCAATCACTATACCGATCTGCATTAAGCAATTCATTTCCTTTATGTTTATCCTGATAAAAAGGACTTTTATGCAAACTCAGATAATGAAATACCGGATTAAAACCTTCTGATTTTAGCTTAGATATAAACGTAGTCCGTTGCTCCAGATCCCTGAAAATCAAATAAAACATATGCCCATTATTTGTAGCATAATCTGGAATATATGGCAAAGACACATCATTCTTCTCTGCCCATTTTTTTAGACCATTATTATATAAATTCCAAATATGTTTCCTTTTTTGTTGGATATCATCCAGATTTTCCAATTGCGCCCATAAATAAGCTGCAATAATATCAGAAGGTAAAAACGAAGAGCCTATATCAACCCAACCGTATTTATTAACCTCTCCGCGGAAAAATTCGGCACGATTGGTTCCTTTTTCCCATATGATTTCTGCCCGGGAAATAAACCGTTCGTCATTGATAGCCAATAATCCGCCTTCCCCACTGCTGATATTTTTTGTTTCATGAAAAGAAAATGCGGCCAAATGTCCGATACTACCCAAAGGACGCCCTTTATAATAAGAATCGATTGCTTGTGCAGCATCTTCAATAACTAACAAATTATATTTACGGGAAAGTTCCATAATAGGATCCATATCACAGGCAACTCCTGCATAATGAACCGGAACGATCGCTTTTGTCTTGGGAGTTATCAAAGCTTCCAGTGTAGAAACATCTATATTTGGCTCATCGGGTCTACTGTCTGCAAAAATAATCTTTGCTCCCTGCCTGACAAATGCCAAAGGCGTAGAAACAAAAGTATATGAGGGAACTATTACCTCATCTCCCGGTTGAATATCCGCCAGAATAGCACACATTTCCAAAGCATCGGTACAGGATGTTGTTAACAAAGCTTTTTTGAATCCAAATTTCTCCTCAAAAAAACGTTGGCATTTCTTTGTATACAAACCATTTCCGGAAATATGACCGGAATAAACGGATTGGTAAATATAATGAGCTTCTTTGCCTGTTAAATAAGGTTTATTAAATGGTATCATTTTGTGACTATATATAAATATTATTTATTTTCTATATAAAAATTCTATAGCTAATATCACAACCTCGCATCCACCCATCTCCTATCCACCACCGATTTTGTATCAAAGATTACACAACCTTTAGATTTATAACCGGCAAAGTCAATTGATTCAAATGCATTATGAGAAACGGCTAATACAATAGCTTTATAATCCGAGTCAGGGATCTCCCTGACAATACCAATTCCATATTCTTCTTTTACTTCTGAAGCATTTGCCCAAGGGTCACAAACATCTACTTCAAGTCCAAAGCTTTTCAATTCGTTATAAACATCTACAACCTTGGTATTACGGATATCAGGACAATTTTCTTTGAAAGTAATACCCAGAATCAAGACTTTGGAGTCTTTGATCTTCAGGTCATGTTTAATCATCATTTTTACCACTTTCTGAGCAACAAAAGCGCCCATAGAGTCGTTAACATTTCTTCCTGATAAAATAACCTGGGGATTATATCCCAAATTTTGTGCTTTATGAGCTAAATAATAAGGATCCACACCAATACAATGTCCGCCCACCAATCCTGGTTTGAATTTCAAGAAATTCCATTTGGTACCGGCAGCTTCCAAAACATCGGTTGTATCTATATCCATTTTATCAAAAATGAATGCCAGTTCATTTACAAATGAGATATTGAGGTCACGTTGTGCATTTTCAATTGCCTTACTGGCTTCTGCCACCTTGATATTAGGCGCCCGGTGGGTTCCTGCTTCAATAATAGATGCATATAAATGATCAACAATTTCTCCGGTTTCAGGGGTAGAACCGGAAGTAACCTTTTTGATCTTAGTCACTGTATGCACTTTATCGCCCGGATTGATGCGTTCCGGAGAATATCCGCAAAAGAAATCCCGGTTATAAATCAATCCTGATGCTTTTTCCAGCACCGGAACACAATCCTCTTCTGTACATCCCGGATAAACGGTAGATTCATAAATAACAATGTCTCCTTTCTTCAAAACACGGCCTACGGTCTGACTGGCGCTCAACAATGGTTTTAAATCGGGACTTTTGAATTGATTGATCGGAGTAGGGACAGTCAATATGAAAATATTACATGCTGATAAATCAGACTCTTTACAAGAAAATGAAAGACCGCATTTCGTTCCTGAAGGATGTAAAACAGACAATAAGTCATCTTTTTTCATCTCCTGTGTATGATCTTCGCCTTGTTGTAGTTCTGTGATACGATTTGCATTGATATCAAATCCTAATACTTTGTATTTACGTGCAAACTCAACTGCTAAAGGAAGTCCTACATATCCCAGACCGATAATGGCAATATAATATTTATCACTCTCCATAATCTCATTATTATTCTATCTTCTCAAGTATGCCAAAGGTTGGTCACTCCCATCAAGGAAGGACTAACTTGCTCAAAAACAGAAAAAAAAAACAATTTTAATTATCCTTGGGGCGGGCTCAGCCCGCCCCTACGGTTATTATTGAATTATTGATTCGTAATTCGTAATTCGTAATTCATAATTCGTAATTCGTAATTATTAATTCGTAATTCGTAATTATTAATTCGTAATTCGTAATTATTAAACCGTATCCATAAAACTCCTCTGCACTTTATTAAACACCACTACCCCTACAACCAGCACTACACACATGAATACAAAACTATATCCCAACTGCAACCAGTTAAAGGTACCGGTACCTAATGTGGCAAATCTGAATGTTTCAAAGATGGATGTCACCGGGTTTAATGCTGCCACCCATTGCTGGGTAGGAGACATCACGCTCATGGGGTAGATGACCGGAGTAGCATACATCCATAATTGTACGATGAATGTAAACAAAATACTCAGGTCGCGATATTTGGTAGTCATAGAAGAGACAATAATTCCAAATCCAAGAGATAAGCCCGCCAGCATGACAATCAACAGAGGCACTAATAATATATATATATTCGGAACTATCTGAAAACCTTTGATAAGATAGTAAGCATATACTGCCAAAAACAAAAGGATCTGTATTCCCAATGTATATAAGGAAGAAACAACAGTACTCAAAGGCATAATCAGACGTGGAAAATAAACTTTTCCAAAAATTCCCTGATTGGTAACGAAAGTAGTGGAAGTTTTAATCAGACAGTTCTGGAAATAATTCCACAAACAAACACCGGCAAGATAAAATAAAGGTTGAGGCAAGCCATCAGTAGATATTTTGGCAATGCCACCAAACACAACCATAAACATAATTGTGGTAAGTGCCGGATTGATAAAAAACCACAAAGGTCCTAAAATAGTCTGTTTATACTGGGTAACAATATCCCTCTTTACAAACATCCGTAAAAGATCTTTATAGCGAATAATTTCTTTAAAATCTATCTCAAAAAGTCCTGAATCAGGCTTTATGACAGTCGACCATTCCAAGTTTTCTTTCATTATTATGAGTTCTTTTGTATCTGCTTTTTACACTTTTCCATACAATATTTATACCATATGTGTAAAAAACACACAAAAGTAATTAAATGTTTTCGGGAATCAATAAAGATTAGTATTCAAATTGCAATTTCTTCGCAAAAATAAAAAAACATCAAATAAATTAGAAAGCCGAACGATGAGTATATATCCTTTTGATGATATCCACGACTTTATATCCTTCAAAAGCATTGGTGGTAACACATGTATCTAAACCTTTCAAGACATTGACCACATTATCGATCAACAGATGATGGTTTTGCGCGGAACCTTTATAAGCTCCATAGTCATTCCCGGGATTAGTTTCGGCCAATACAGGCATTTCATAATCTTTAACATGGCAGTATTCAACCTCGTTCATGTACTGCCCTCCTATTTTTATGGAACCATTTTCGGCAATAATAGTAATAGAACTTTCCATATTCTTGTTCCAAACCGCCGTAGAATAGTTAAAACAGCCTATTCCCCCTTTATTGAAATCAAAAGAAACCAGTCCGGTATCTTCAAAATCAGTCAGATGTTGGTGGTTGAAATCGGCAAAACGGGCCTGGATATTACTGATATCTCCGAAAAGCCAATACATTAGATCTACAAAATGAGAAAACTGAGTATATAATGTTCCTCCATCCAAAACTTGTGTTCCGTGCCAATTACCTGGGATATAATAGCGTTCATCTCTGTTCCAAAAACAATTGACCTGAACAAGATACATTTGCCCCAGTTTCCCGGACTCAATCAGTTCTTTGATCCACACAGAGGGAGGTGAATAACGATTTTGCATAACACAAAATACCAAACGTTTTTTCCGTTCTGCCGTCAACAATACATCTTCTGCATCAGACGGATCGAGAGCCATGGGTTTTTCAATAACCACATGGCACCCGGCTTGTAAGGCTTGCACAGACATGGATGCATGTAAACCATTCGGCGTACAGATATTGATTACATCCATGTCTATACCGGCCGACAACATTTCGGCTAAAGAGGAGAAAAAAGGAACTTCATATCCGGCACCCCCCACGACATCAGAAGGTAATATATCACATAATGCCACTAATTCTGCATCCGGATTCCGGCCAATCATTTCCGCATGCCTCTTGCCGATGTGTCCACATCCGACTACAGCAAACTTAACCCGCGTATTACATTCGGCACTTAGCGTACCGGATTTATCGTCCTCCATACATTTCGTCATAATACTTCTGATAATCACCGGAAGTTACTTCGCTCACCCAATCCTGATGTTCCAGATACCAGCGAATGGTTTTTACAATACCATCTTCAAAACAAGTCTCCGGTTTCCAGCCCAATTCTTCCCTGATTTTTGAAGGATCGATCGCATAGCGTTTATCATGTCCGAGGCGATCTTGCACAAATGTAATCAGGTCATTATTAATCCAGTCGATGGAAATACTGCCTGAAGCATTTTTTTCCTGTTTTTTCAAAACATTTCTATATTCAGGATTTTCTTCCATTAACTGTCTGATAGTAGCAATAGTCAACTTCACAATATCAATATTGCGTTTTTCATTATGTCCGCCTACATTATAGACCTCTCCCAATCGTCCGCGATGCAAAACTTTATCAATGGCTTTACAGTGATCTTCCACATACAACCAGTCCCTAACATTTGAACCATCTCCGTAAACAGGAAGTTTTTTCCCTTCAAGTATATTATTGATAATCAATGGAATTAATTTTTCCGGAAAATGATAAGGGCCATAATTATTGGAGCAACGGGTGATATTTACCGGCATCCTATAAGTCTCTTCGTACGCTTTAACAATCAAATCCGCACCGGTTTTGGAAGCACTGTACGGACTGCGTGGATCCAAAGGAGTCTTTTCCGTAAAATAGCCAAATTCTCCGAGACTACCATATACCTCATCTGTAGAAACCTGCAAATATTTCACATTCTCCCTATAGACAGGATAACCATCATCAGTGCGCCCAATCATCCAATACTTTTTGGCGACATCCAGCATATTCTGTGTACCCAGGATATTGGTCATCAGGAACAATTGAGGATTTTCTATACTTCTGTCCACATGACTCTCTGCTGCAAAATTTACCACATAATCAATATCATATTCATCAAAAATCCGGCTTACAACAACAGGATCTCCAATATCACCTTTAACAAAAATACAATTAGCTTGTTTAAGTTCTTCCTGCAAAGTTCCTAAATTTCCTGCATATGTTAAAGCGTCTAATACAACTACAAAAACATCCGAATGTGTGCTTAACAGATGTTTCACAAAATTAGCGCCAATAAAACCTGCGCCTCCGGTTACGAGATAATGTTTCATTTCAAATCTAAATTAAAACTAATGACGAAAAACTTTTTTTTCACTAATCAAATAAAATGTACATGTGGTAAAAAAATTACGGATATAAGGGATCGAACTGATAACCTTATATTGTTTTCTACCTTTCAAATTGAATTTATACTGATAAATCGGATTGATCAGATAATGGAGTTTATCCAATATCCGGTATCCGGTTTTATGCACTATTTTTTCAAAATATTCGATGGAAATTCCTGTTTCTTTAATTTCCATAAATTCTTCCACCCCTTCCCCGAAACTTTTCAGAATATACCGGTAGATAGGAGCCGGTAAAAGATGAAGATAAGGCAAACGTGATAGAAATTTACTTTGCAACACCTGCTGATGTCCGCCAAATGGCATTTGCCAGGGAGGAAATCCGAAAAAAATAACACCACCAGGTCGTAAAAACGTTTGCATCCAGGCAATCAATTTTTCCTGATCATGAATATGTTCTATTACATCTTTTAAGACAATAATATCAAATTTCTCTCCGAAATCTTTTTCAGGATCTACCTTGTAAATATCCTTCGCAACCAAAGAAAGTTGTCCTCGTTCAATATATTCAGACAATCTCTTTGCTCCATTCTCCAAACGTTCTGCGTACAATTCAACTCCGACACATACACAGCCCCGGTCTAAAAAAGCCTTCAGCACTCCAGCCTCAGCGCATCCGATTTCCAATACCCGCATTCCCTCCTGTAAAACATAGGAACTTTCTATAAAGGGAATAACATATTCCCGGCAATTAGCTTCCTGCATTTGGAAATACCGGTCTGTATCGCTGTGAAAATCAAACATTTAAATTTCCAATAATGATAAAATATAACGTCCGTATTCTGTTTTATTCTGACTTTCACCTAATATTTTCAGTTGATCATTGGTAATCCATTTATTTCTCCAGGCTATTTCCTCGATACAAGAAACATAAAATCCCTGTCTTTTCTGAATGGTTTCCACGAAATTACCGGCTTCCAACAGACTGTCACAATTACCGGTATCCAACCAGGCAAAACCTCTCCCGAAGAGTTCAACATGTAAAGAACCTTCATCCAGATAAGTTTTATTCAGGTCTGTAATTTCATATTCGCCTCTGGACGAAGGTTTCAAATCCTTAGCCCTTTGTACAACAGATTGATCATAAAAATACAATCCGGGAACCGCATAATTGGATTTCGGTTGTTCAGGCTTTTCTTCAATAGAAATAACCTTCCCTGACGGATCAAATTCTACCACACCATATGCACGCGGATCTTTCACATAATACCCGAATACACAGGCTCCACGTTCCATTTCCTGGGCTTGTTGTAACATTTTGGAAAAACCTTGTCCATAAAATATGTTATCAACCAAGATCAAACAAACAGAATCATTTCCAATGAACTTATCTCCTAAGACAAAAGCCTGCGCTAATCCATTGGGAACTTCCTGGATGATATACTCAAAATGCATACCTAAACTTTCACCTGTCCCCAGAAGTTCTCTGAACATAGGTAAATCGCGGGGTGTAGAAATAATCAACACCTCTTTAATCCCTGCCAACATAAGCGTGGACAAAGGATAATAAATCATTGGTTTGTCATAAACCGGCATGATTTGTTTGGAAATAGACTTTGATAATGGGTAAAGACGCGTAGCACTTCCTCCGGCTAGAATAATTCCTTTCATAATTTTTTATAATTGTTAGCCATCAATTATCAATTGACAAGCTATTACATTTAGTTAACGCTCAATTTATATAAATATTCTATCAAATTGAATAAATAAAGGTGCATTTTTATCTTTTTCAGATAAAATTAACTGATCTGCAGATATTGGCCATTGAATATTCAATTCCGGATCATTATAAACAATTGCTCCTTCGTTCTGCGGAGAATAAATATTATCCACTTTATAAGTAAAAACAGCCTCTTCGCTGGTCACTAAAAAACCATGAGCAAATCCGCGGGGTATAAAAAATTGCCTTTTATTAGTCTCCGACAATTCTATTCCCACATATTTCCCATAGGTTTCCGATCCTTTTCGGATATCTACAGCTACATCCCACACAGAACCTTTGATGACACGCACCAATTTCGCCTGTGCAAAATCACCTCTCTGAAAATGCAAGCCTCTTAACACTCCTAATGAAGATTTAGATTCATTATCCTGAATAAAATCAACTTTCCCAATGATTGATTCGAATTCTTCCTTTTTGAAAGATTCCATAAAATATCCGCGTGAATCAAGAAACACTTTTGGTTCAATGATCCAAAGTCCGGAGATCTCTGTTTCTATATACTGCATTTCCATCTAATTTTTGCATACAAAGTAACGAATAAATTCAGGTTCTACAAAATAAGATAAAAAATTTTGCAAATATCAATAAATGTTTTACCTTTGCAGTCGCAAAAAGCAAATGGTTCCTTGGCCGAGTGGCTAGGCACCGGTCTGCAAAACCGTCTACGGCGGTTCGAATCCGCCAGGAACCTCTTTAAATCCTTGTAACTAACTGATTTTCAGTATATGGTTACAAGGATTTTTCTTTTTAGGATTAAAAATAGGATTAAAACCATTGATTTCCCAGTGTTTCTTTGGTTTTTCGAGGAATAGCAAGGATAATATTTGGAATGCTATACGATTAAACGCCATGGGAGATTATAGAAAACCGATTTTTTATAATTAATTTTGTATTGATATATAAATAATGCTGTCAATAAGCCAAAGTATGAAACAGATAGTCAACGAAGAACAACAGGCGAAGGCTTCTTTTATCTTAGAAAGCCCTCTGGCTAAGTTGTCGGAACTTTATTCCAATGAGATAAAGGACTTGGCAGTAGTTTGGTGTTACTATTCTGGTAAGATAGAAGGCAATACTTATACCTATGTTGAAACCGAAGCATTGCTAAAAGACGGTATTACTTCCGAAAAGAAGTACGAAGATGCCAAGATGCTTAAAAACCTCTACAATACTTTTATTTCCGAATTGGAATATATCAATAAAGAAGGAAATCAAGAAATTATAGACGAACGTACTCTGTTCAGAATACATCAATCTATTTCCACAGGTTTGGTATCAAATGAAGAATCTGGTTCGTTACGGGCACGTGCCGTTCGTATTAGTGGAACGGAATACATTCCACCCAAGAATATTCAAGAGATAAAAAGCAAGCTGAACGAGATTCTTTTTCAACAAGAAAAGTATGCCAATCCTTTAGAGAAGGCGGTGTATTTGCATTGTAATCTTGCTCGTCTGCAACCGTTCATTGATGGGAACAAACGTACTGCCCGTATGGTAG
>JAVBMQ010000129.1:0-7047 GCA_031552335.1 Bacteroidales bacterium
CGTCAAAGGCCTGCCAGTTTTTCTATTGATCAGGTATTGGAAAAGTTGAACACCTCGGTATCTACTCATTAATGACTATAATAAAAAGGAGATGTTTTCCTTTATTATAAAACCGCTCCTCAGAATAAAAATGCAGAAGCGGTTTTCTTCCATTTAAATAAATTACAAATAAAAATAATGAAATTTTATTCTTTAATAATAGGATTGGCTTTGTTTACTTTTTCCTGTAAACAAAACCCTGATAATATACAAAAAAAAGCTCCTGATCCTTTAGCATCCTGGAATGATACTGAAAATAAACATGCGATTGTTGACTTTGTAACACAAACAACAACCGAAGGTAACAGCAAATTCATTCCTGTCTGTGACCGTATTGCTGTTTTTGACAATGATGGTACGCTATGGAGCGAACAACCCTTGTATTTTGAGATGATTTTTTCTATAGATGCAACAAAAGCAATAGCTGCAAAAAGTCCCGAGTTGCAAAAGAAACCCGAACTGAAAGCATTGGTTTCCGGTGACAAAGCCGGATTTATGAAATCCGGGGAAAAAGGAATCCTGGAAGCTTTTGCCATTTCTCATACGGCTGTAAAACCAGATCAATTCAATGAGATTGCAAAGGCTTGGCTAGATACTGCCATACATGCAAAGTATAATCAAAAGTATGTTGATCTTACTTATAAACCTATGGTTGAATTGTTACAATACCTGCGAGACAATCAATTCAAAACTTATATTGTATCCGGAGGTTCTTCTATGTTTATCCGGAATTTCAGCGAAAAAGCATATGGAATTCCATCAGAACAAGTGATTGGAACGATGTTTAAAGCCAAATATAAAGATGGTAATGTAAGCCTGAAACCTGAAGTATGGCACAATGATGATCATGCAGGAAAACCGGAGGGTATTTTTAATATTATCGGGAAAAAACCGGTACTGGCTTTTGGAAACTCAGACGGTGATCTGGAAATGTTACAATGGACTTCAACCAATACGCTTCCTAATCTTTCATTGATATTGCACCATACCGATGCAGACAGAGAAGTTGCTTATGACAGTCTTTCAAACATTGGAAGGTTGAAAAATGCACTGATAGAAGGTGAATCCAAAGGATGGATCATCGTAGATATGAAAAAAGATTTCAAAAAAGTATTTTCTTTCGAAAAATAAAGTTACTTTTATCTTTTGAATGCAATTGATTAAGCCCTGACAGCAATATTAGGGCTTAATTTTTAATTTTAAAAACAATGACAAGCACTGAACAAAAAGTATTTCGAGGAAAACCTTCGGTCAGAATGCATGTGATGATTAAAGGAACCGGTCCCATTTGTAATCTGAATTGCGACTATTGCTACTATTTAAGTAAGGAAGACTTACTGTCAACCGACACTCGCTGGCGCATATCCGACGAATTGTTGGAGGATTTTATCAAACAATATATTACACAACAAAATACCCGTGAAATTGTATTTTCCTGGCAGGGAGGAGAACCGTCTCTTCTGGGATTGGATTTCTTTAAAAAAGTAGTGGCGCTTCAGAAAAAATATGCCCCTCCATATGTTCGTTGTGAAAATGACTTACAAACAAATGGTACTTTGCTTACCGACGAATGGTGCGAATTCCTCAGGGAAAATAATTTTTTAGTAGGATTAAGTATCGACGGCACAAAACGCTTGCATGATGCATATCGGACATATACCTCCGGAAAGGGTTCTTTTGAGAAAGTATTAGCATCTGCTAAATTACTGAACAAGCATGGTGTTCGTTTTGCCACTTTAACAGTCGTAAATCATTTAAATTCAAAATATCCTTTGGAAGTATATCGTTTCCTCCGGGATGAAATCAAAAGTAAACAGATGCAATTTATTCCGATTGTAGAGCCTAAATCATTTACCAATACGGCTCCCCAATACTGGAAAATTGATGATATGCCGGAAGATGGTTCTCCGCTTGCCGATCCGGAAAATCCTGATTCTTTTGTAGCCAGATGGTGTGTAAAACCTGAAACTTACGGAAACTTTCTGATCAGTATCTTCGACGAATGGTTCAAGCACGATTTAGGGAGTATCTATGTGCCATTCTTTGACAGTGCCGTAGAACAATGGATCGGACGCCCCTCTCCTCTTTGTATCTTTTCTCCCATCTGTGGAAAAGGTTTGGCAATGGAACACAATGGTGACATATATGCCTGTGACCACTATGTTTACCCTGAATATAAACTCGGGAATATCCGGGAAAACAAACTGATTGACATGGCAATCTCTCAGGAACAGGAACGGTTCGGCTATTCAAAGGATTTTACTTTACCTGTAAAATGTCGTGAGTGTCGCTATTTGTTCGCCTGCTCGGGAGAATGTCCTAAAAACCGCCTCTTGAAAACCAAACAAGGAGAACCCGGATTAAACTATCTTTGTAAAGGTTTATATAAGTACTTCGAACATATTGATCCGTATATCCGGAAAATTGTACACCAATTAGGGTACGAAGTTGCAAATGATGTTCCTCCATTAAAATAATATCTATATGAATACAACAATCAAACACTTGGATGAATTCGAGAAAGAATTGACAATAACTATCGATTGGAATGAAATCGAAGAGGTGTATCTTGATATACTGAAACGCTACGCCAAGATTCCTGTAAAAGGTTTTCGTCCGGGTAAAATTCCAGCAGGTATTACCGAATCGGTATTTCGGAATGAAATAAAAAATGACTTGGTAGCTGCTTGTTCTACTCGTTTTTGTAGAAAAGCATTGAAAGAAAATAATCTTGAGGCCGGCTCTCCCATTGAAGTAAGGGAGGCGGAATTGAAAAAAAAGGAAACTCTTTTGCTCAAAGCCTGGTTTATTGAAATGCCGAAGTTCGATTTGCCCGACTATGCCCATCTGAATATTGAATCAACAGATGAAGAGGATATATTGAATGAAATATCCGAAAAGTTATTGAAACAAACAGATTTTGAGATTCATCAAACACTGATAGAAAACGAATTGATTTATTCTGAAACAGAAGATGAAGATGAAGATATCCTCGAAGAAGACCTCGCTGCTGCAGAAGACCGGGCCAAACTGATACTGATCCTTAAAAAAATTGCTACCCAGGACAATATCGAAGTGAATGAAAAAGATGTGGACGATAGAATTAAAATCATAGCCGAAGAAAATGACATGCATGCCGAAGATATAAAGAATTTCTTTTTGATGCACGGAGGAATCGGACGGTTATCGGATACGCTGTTAGCCGAACAGGTTTTAGCGTACATCAAAGAAATAAATATGAATATTTTCGATAAACAATAGACAGAAGCCAAATGTATTTGGATTATGTTATTGCGAGAAAACAACTAAATTTATAGAACAATAAAGCTCATTGAGGGTTATATATGTAAATATTTATCCCAATAGACATGACAAATCTGGAACAAATTCAAACCCTGAAAAAAAATATGGGGCAAAGCATTATCGGGCAGGAAAACGTAATTTCAAAAATTATCATTGCTCTACTTACCGATGGCAATGTGCTCTTAGAAGGATTGCCCGGATTAGCAAAAACAAGAGCAGTGAAAAGTTTGGCTGCCAATCTTAATTGCAAATTAAGCCGTATACAATTCACGCCAGACTTGCTTCCTTCCGATATTACTGGAACCGAGATTTACCAGCCACAATCAGAACAAACTTTTATCTTCCAACCGGGACCTATTTTCAGCAACCTGGTACTGGCTGATGAAATCAACCGGGCTCCGGCCAAAGTGCAATCGGCTTTGCTGGAAGCAATGGAAGAGCGTCAGGTATCTGTGGCAGGGAAGACCTATAAGATGGAAGCTCTATTTATGGTTCTGGCCACACAAAATCCTGTAGAACAAGAAGGTACATATCCTTTACCGGAAGCACAGTTAGACAGGTTTATTATGAAAATTGAAATCGATTATCCCAATGCCGAAGAGGAAGCAAAAATAGTCGATTTGGTACGGAACGAAAGCAAAGGGGAGAAAATAGAAGTAAAACCTGTAGACCCGAAAGTAATCTTTGAAGCCCGAAAGGAAATCAACGAAATAGAAGTAACTCAGGCTGCCGAAAAATACATGGTTGACCTGATCTCTGCGACCCGGTATCCGGATAAATTTGACAAAGACCTGGCGCGTTGGATAAACTATGGCGCCAGTCCGCGTGCAACAATTGCATTAGACAAATGCTCTCGTGTTGTAGCCTGGCTTGATGGCCGTAAAAGTGTTATTCCTGATGATATCCGCTACATCATACATGATGTATTGCGACACCGTCTGATCTTATCATATGAAGCTAATGCGGACCGCATAAATGCCAATGCGGTTATTGATCTGATATTGAAAAATGTGGTAGTAATGTAATCGTTCATGAAATATCCGATTGAAATATCGACCAATCTCGATGATCTGATGCGTTTCGAATACATGGTCTATTCCGGGAATATCCTGCCTAAACGTAATATTTATTCTATTCTGGCAGGACAACATGCTGCGAAAATGCGGGGAAGAGGTCTGGATTTCGAAGAAGTTCGCCAATATGTCCCCGGTGATGATATCCGGAATATTGATTGGCGTGTAACTGCACGCACAAACGAAACTTATTCCAAGGTTTTCAATGAAGAAAAAGAACGGCGTTCATTTGTATTGCTGGATCAAAGTTCTACTATGTTCTTTGGTTCACAACGCTATACCAAATCAGTCACTGCAGCACATATTGCTGCTTTAAGCGCTTTTTTTACTGTTAAAAGGGGAGATAGTTTCGGAGGGTTGGTATTCAATGATGAGGGTTGTGATTATATTGCACCTAAACGTAGCAAAGCCTTGGTTCAACATTTTCTGCAATTGATTGTGGAACGTAACAATGCTTTAGTCACCCGCAAACAAGTTAAGACCGGCCCTGAACTCATCAATCAAATGTTAGACCGGGCTCGACTCACTGTCACCCATGATTATGTAGTGGTTGTAATATCCGATTTAACAAGGCTAGACAATGAAAGTAAACATTATTTATGTAGTCTGGCAGCTCATAATGATGTCATTCTGGTACATGTTGAAGATCCATTAGATCTTAAACTACCATCCGGAAAATTATTACTCAGTGACGGCAACAGACAAATTCGTTGGGAAAACAGCAAAAACAACTGGGGAGAAAAATATGAATCTGCTTATCAGCAATGGCTCAACTCTATGAAAGAAGAATTCAGGCATTACAAAATCCCTGTAACCGTATATACAACAGATCTCCCTGTAGAAGATCAAATAAAAAAACGAATTAGAACTTATATATAAGGTTGATTATAAACTTGTCTTGATTTTTCGGACACGAATTTGAACGAATTAAACAAATTTGAACAAATCTTTTTTTTTAATTCGCTTTTATTCGTTTAATTCGTTCAAATTCGTGTTCAAAAAAAATTTAGAATAAAACTAGTAAAGTCAAAACGACTTCAATATGAAATAAAAAACGATGAACGACAGTATTCCTGCATTAGGCCAATTTATTGAACCTGCTTCGGTACCATTCACTCCGGATGCACCGGGCTGGTACGTTACAGCTGCATTAATTTTGCTCATTCTTATTGTGACAGGTATACTTATGATTTACCGACATTATAAAAACAGGTATCGCCGGGAAGCTTTAAAACAAATCGAGCAACAACAATTGACGGCCGGACAAAATTATGCCGAATTGCTTTATTTCATCAATGCACTGGTAAAAAAAATGACCATACTCCAACACGGGCGAAAAAAAACAGCTGCTTTGCAGAATAGAGAATGGTTAGATTTTTTAAACAGCCAATGCAAAAAAGATATATTCGGGAAAGAAGACGAGAACTTGCTGAAGCGTTTATATTTAACGGAAGATCAACCGGAGGAAAAAGAAACACTGGCTTTTACAGGCAAAGTCAAAGAATGGATAAAACGACACCAATATGTTACTATACATCACCAATAATATGAATTTTGAGATTGCCCATAAATGGGTTTTCTTCTTGCTTCCATTGCCTTTGTTGGTTTATTGGTTGATTCCGGCATTGCATAAACAACGTTCTGCCCTACTCGCTCCTTTTTTCAAACGGGCAGTGGATGTTTCAAAGCAACATCCCAAACGCAATGCCTGGATTTCGAAAAGGAACTTTTTTGCATGGATAGTACTTATTTTGAGCTGGTTATGTTTATTAGCAGCTGCCTCTTCTCCTCAACTGGCAGGACAACCCGGAAAAAAGACCCGCACTGTGCGTAGTTTCCTTATTGCAGCAGATATATCTTTCAGTATGGCGCAACGGGATTGGTCTGTCGACGGGAAAGTCATGTCACGTTGGGAGGCTGTGAAATATTTGATGGCTGATTTTATTAAAGAACGTAAAAGTGACCAGGTAGGACTGGAAATGTTTGCCACTCACGCCTACCTGCAAGCCCCTCTTACAACCGATTTACAGGCCATTACCTGGCTACTCGATCAGACAGAAGTCGGAATGGCCGGACAAATGACAAGCATTGGCGAAGCCATCGCATTCGGCATCAAAATTTTCGAAGCTGATACCATCAAACAACGGGTAATGCTACTCATGACCGATGGTGTAGACGGAGGAACAGATATTTTACCTTTAGACGCAGCTGCTGCAGCCAAACATGACAGTATTCTCATCTACACCCTGGGGATAGGTAACAGTTCCAGCGGAGGTTATGCCATAGACGAAAAATTATTGACCCAAATTGCAGAAATGACCGGTGGAAAATATTTTCGCGCCGACAGTCAAAAAGAAATGCAACAGGTATACACAGAACTGAATAAGCTGCAACCTATTGTATATGAAGAAGAATCATATAAACCTGTGGTATTACTTTACCAATATCCATTAGGAGCTGCTATTGCTTTGATACTACTTTATTATTTACTAAGCGGAAGTATCAAGCTAATCAGAGGAATCAAAACCTGAATTCTTCCTATTACAGATAGTAAATTTCGAGATCCTTCTTCTGTTAGCCTGCAGAGCAGGCATCGGTTTGGATTGGTGAGTAATGACAGACGCCTGCTTTG
>JAVBMQ010000092.1:0-7114 GCA_031552335.1 Bacteroidales bacterium
AAAGCCTGAATTTCAGGTTTGTAATCTTTTTTTACACGCGGGATGAGGATTTTAACAACATCTTCTGCAATCTTGGCCTGCATCTGCTGATCTGCTTTCAGTTGAGCTTCAACAGAATTATTTGCCGGTTGAATGAACTCATCATGTTGCGTAGAAATTACAATCGTATCAATGCGGAGCGGAGTACCATTATCATCATATTCTATTGTTACCTGAGATTTGGCATCCGGACGCAAATACGGCATCAGGTGAAGTTCCTTTTTACGGATATTGGCCAATTCAACCAACAATGAGTGAGAAAGATCCAATGCCAAAGGCATGTAATTTTCTGTTTCATTGGTTGCATAGCCAAACATCATTCCCTGGTCGCCCGCTCCTTGATCATAAGGATTTTCACGTTCTACACCACGGTTGATATCTCCGGATTGCTCATGAATGGCATTCAAAACGCCACAAGATTTAGCTTCGAATGGGTATTCACTTTTTGTGTAACCTATTTTTTCAATTACCTCACGGGCAACACGTTGAAGATCGATATAAGCTGAAGATTTTACTTCTCCGGCCACAACGACCTGTCCGGTTGTCACCAATGTTTCGCAAGCTACTTTCGAGTTTGGATCATATGCCAATAACTTGTCAAGTACAGCATCCGATATCTGATCGGAAACTTTGTCGGGGTGTCCTTCTGACACTGATTCTGAGGTGAATAAATAACTCATTTCTCAATAAAAAAATTAATGGATAAATAGTTTATTGTGTAATGAGAGTTCAAATAGGAAAGAATGCGACAACCTGAGAAGGCTACCTTTTAGCATTTTTTTCTGTGGTTGCAAGCAGTTCAAATCTATCCACTTTCAATACGGATGCAAAGGTATAAAATAATTGGAGGAATGTCAAGATGTTTATAGATTATTTGCAAAAAATTATCTTCTGAAAAACATTTACAGTCTATTATCCGTTATTTAGCAAACAAAGCCCAAATCATATTTCATCAATGAAACATACAAAATTTATCAAGAATATCTTCGACAAAAAAGGAGACAAACCCTCTCTGGAGTTTTTCAAATATCTCGGCCCAGGCTTATTAGTAACCGTAGGGTTTATTGATCCGGGCAATTGGGCATCAAATATTGCTGCCGGGAGTGAATTCGGATATGATTTATTATGGATAGTAACCCTATCTACTATTATGCTGATTATTCTGCAACACAATGTGGCCCATTTAGGAATTGTCACAGGAAAATGCCTTTCGGAAGCGGTTACGGACCAGTTTCCTAAAAAACTAGGACGGGGTATCTTATCTACTGCTATGCTGGCATCCGTATCAACCTCTTTAGCGGAAATACTGGGAGCAGCTATTGCTTTAGAAATGCTCTTTCATATTCCCCTTAAAATAGGAGCTGTCATATCTACGGTATTAATCATTTACATGATCTATTCCAATTCTTACCGGAAAATTGAACATTGGATTATTGGCTTCGTTTCCATTATTGGCTTTTCGTTTATCTATGAGCTGGCTTTAGTGCCCGTTGAATGGGGAACCACAGCCAAATCATGGATTACCCCATCCATTCCCAATGGATCTCTGTTGATTATTATGAGTGTACTGGGTGCTGTGGTAATGCCGCACAATCTCTTTCTACATTCGGAAATCATTCAGAGCCGGCAGTGGAATCTTCATGATGATGCAATTATCAAAAAACAATTAAAGTATGAATTTGCCGACACTATATTTTCGATGCTTATCGGTTGGGCCATAAACAGCGCTATGATTTTACTGGCAGCTTCTACTTTCTTCGCACACTCTATCCAGGTAGATGAATTACAGCAGGCACAAAACATGCTCACACCATTACTTGGTAACGGAGCCGGAGTCGTATTTGCCATGGCTTTGTTGTTTGCCGGAATATCTTCCAGTGTTACCTCCGGGATGGCAGGAGGAACTATTTTTGCCGGGATTTATGGAGAACCTTATGATATCAAAGACAAACATTCCCGTTGGGGAGCCGGTATTTCTTTATTGTTTGCTTTACTGATTATCATGTTTATCAAAGACCCGTTCAAAGGTTTGATTTATTCCCAAATGGGATTGAGTATACAATTACCAATCACCATTTTCACACAGATTTACCTGACATCTAATAAAAAGTTAATGGGGAAATATGCCAATAGCTTATATACCAATATGCTTTTATTGATCATAGGAGGATTTGTTACCTACCTGAACATTAGACTATTGACTAGCTTTATTTGAATTATTCCTGATATTTCTGGGATGATGATCTATGATCTCACTCCGCAGAAAATCCCGGTCGATATGTGTATATATTTCGGTCGTAGTAATTTTTTCATGCCCCAACATCTGTTGAATGGCCCGCAGATTGGCTCCGCCTTCCAGCAAATGAGTAGCAAACGAATGGCGGAATGTATGCGGACTCACCGTTTTTTTGATACCTGCCATCTCTGTTTGTTGTTTGATGATATGGAACACCATGATACGGGATAAAGCTGTCCCCCGGCGACTCAAAAAAAGGATGTCTTCATGCCCTTTTTTTACGGTAACCACATTCCTGTCGATACAATAATTGCGGATCTCTTTGATCGCAGTTTCCGAAATCGGCACCAGGCGTTGTTTATTCCCTTTGCCCAGTACTCTGATGAAACCTTCATTCAGATATAAATCTGCATAACGAAGAGAAATCAGTTCGGAAACACGCAAACCACAACTGTACAACACTTCCAGCATAGCCCTGTTACGTTGTCCTTCCGGAAGGGAAAGATCAATCGTTTTTATAATACTATCAATCTCGTAAACAGTAAGGACTTCCGGGAGTTTCAATCCGATCTTCGGAGCCTCCAGCAAATCCGTAGGATCATTTTCCACATATTCATCCAGGAGCAGGAAACGAAAAAAAGATTTGATTCCGGAGATAATACGCGCTTGTGAGCGGGGACAAATACCAACATCGCGAAGTTGGGCTATAAATTGTTGCAAATCATCCAAACGGATTTCTTTGTAGGAAATGCCTTCTTCTTTGGCAAAACGAAGCAATTTCTCCACATCTTCCGAATAAGCAGCTATAGAATTTTTGGAAAGGGATTTTTCCAGTAATAAATAACCCTCATATTTTTTCAGAATATCCATTTTGCCTCTGCTCTCGCTACTCTAAATGTTCAGTATCATTAGTCATTTTTCGTGACTCGGCATAGTCAAAATATCCATTTTGCCTCTGCTCTCGCTACTCTAAATGTTCATTATCATTAGTCATTTTTCGTGACTCGGCATAGTCAAAATATCCATTTTGCCTCTGCTCTCGCTACTCTAAATGTTCATTTTCAGCAGTTGATCCATATATTCGCGGGTATTACATAAACGGGGAACTTTGTGTTGTCCACCCAATTTCCCGATTTCTTCCAACCAGTCATAAAACAAGCCGGAACGGGCAACAATCACTTCCGGACGATCAAGAGTCATATCCTTATAACGCTTCGCTTCATAATCTGAATTATGTTTCTTCAGCGTATCATCCAATGTTTGAATAAAAAGCTTCATATCAGACGGTTGCTGTTCAAACTCAATCAACCACTGATGACAGCCTTTCGTATGAGAAGACATATATACCGGTGCTGCCGTATATTCCCGGATTTCAGCATCTGAGACCTGACAAGCAGCAGCCAAAGCCTTTTCGGCATTATCTACAATCACCTCTTCTCCAAAAGCATTGATAAAATGTTTTGTTCTTCCCGTAATCAAAATCTTATACGGAGATTTACTTGTAAATTTGACCGTATCTCCGATCATATACCGCCACAAGCCACTTGAAGTAGTGATTAACATGGCATAATTACGATTCAACTCTACTTCCGTCAAAGGATACACTTTCGGATGCTCCGATTCCAACTCTTCAAAAGGAATAAATTCATAAAAAATTCCATAATCCAGAAGCAACAACATAGACGGATCATTCCAATCATTTTGTATGGAAAAAAAGCCTTCGGAAGCATTGTATGTCTCCATATAATGCATTTTTTTCGAAGGAATCAATGCCTTATACTGTTCCCGGTAAGGAGTAAAACTGATGCCTCCATGAAAAAACACCTCCAGATTAGGCCAAACTTTCGTAAGGCATTCCTTCCCTGTTTTTTCCAGTACTTTTTTTATCAGGACGAGGAACCAGGATGGCACACCTGATAAATTGGTTATATTTTCATTTATTGTACGGTTAGAAATTGCTTCCAGTTTGGCCACCCATTCATCCATCAGGATGATTTTTTTCTCCGGCGTACGGAACAAGTTGGCCAAAGGATTGATATTCTCTATTAAAATAGCCGAAAGATCACCCACTTTGATATGGCTGTTATAATCTGTAGGCTTACAACTGCCTCCCAGCACCAATCCTTTTCCTGAGAAAAAGCGGCTCTGGGGATTATTATGCAGATAAGTAGCCACCGTATCCATACCTCCGCGGTAATGACATTCACTCAATGCCTGACTACTTACAGGAAGAAACTTACTTTTGTCGTTGGTTGTGCCCGAAGATTTGGCAAACCAGCGGATCCTTCCCGGCCAAAGGACATCCTCCTCCCCTTTCATCATCCGTTCTACAAAAGGTTTTGCATCCTCATAAGTCTGCACAGGAATCCTCTGAGAAAAATCAGTATAGTTCCGGATGGAAGGAAAATCATATAACCTGCCTACTTCCGTATGCTTAGCTTTACGAATGAGTCCTTTCAACTGTTCTTCCTGTACCATATCCGGATAATGGGAAAAACGGGCTATTTTCTTCAGCCTGTGAGCAAACAATAAAGAAGCAAGTTTGTCTATGTTCATGAATTTATGGTTAAATTAGCTGTAAAGATAATCAAATCGGATTATTTTCCCTAAAAATCTTCAATCTTTCTTCCAAAAGATCATATTGATGGTCTTTAACAAATGAAGTACAAGCCCTCAATCCTTCCTGATCACTTCCGGTAGTAGATAATGAAATAGCGCTTATTCCATAAAAAATAAGGGCTTTCATCAACTCACCTCCGGTCATTCCGGGATAAGAGATGGTAAAATAAAACCCATCAGCAATCGGTTCATCCAAATCTTTGTCATATACGATTTCAAAATCATATTTCAGAAAGATCTTTTTCAAACGTTTAGCTCTTTCTCCGTATGCTTTTACGTCTTCCAGAAATCGGAATTGTCCGTCACTTGCAGCCTTAAACATAGCGGCCAGTGCATATTGAGCCGAATGGCTCGTTCCTGAAGAAATCGCATACAAAGCCCTGTGAATAAAAACACTTCCAAAAGTTCCTCCTCCATAACGTTCTGTTAATCCGGGGTAAGCACGATCGTATAGTTTTTCTGACATAGCAACCACACCTATCCGTTGTCCGGCATAACTGAAAGCTTTCGATCCGGAAATCAACAACAAATAATTATCTGTATAGCGACCTACACTCGATTGAAATGGGGCTTCAAACGGTTTGCCCAAATCCTTACGGAAATCCATGGCAAAATAAGCCAGATCTTCCAATATGGTCACATCATATTGATTAGCAGCATCTCCGATTATTTTCAATTCCTCTTCATTCAGACAAAACCAAGCCGGATTATTCGGATTTGAATAGATAATAGCGGCTATATTTCCTTTAGACAAATAGCTATCCAACTTATCTTTTAATAAAGAACCTCTATAACTATATACGTCAAATGATTCATACTTATAACCTAAAACTGTGATTTGTTGTTTCTGTACAGGAAAACCCGGATCTATAAAAAGAATGGTATCTTTCTTTTTATCACATTGTCCGCAAACCAGGAAAGAAGTAAACGTTCCCTGCATGGATCCGACCACCGGCACACAACATCTGGCAGGAATTTCCAGATCGATAAAAGCTTTAATAAAACGGGAAGTTTCACTTTTCAATTCGGGAATGCCATCTATCAAGGGATAAATGGAAGCCACTCCATTTTTCAGGGCTGCAATTTCAGCATCTACACCTACTTGTGCAGGAGGTAAACCAGGCACACCCATTTCCATATGGATAAATTCTACTCCTGTTTGCTGTTCTATCTGGCTGGCAATAGCCACTACTTCACGAATGGTAGCACGTCCGAAATCCGGAATTTTATATGCTTTGATAACTTCCTGTGCTATAGTATAATCGACTGGTGTCTTCATTCAGTTAATATTAAATGTGAAAATTAATTGCAAAAATAGTTATTTTTCGGGACAAACATTAATGTCCTGTTGAGCATATTTCTTCCGCATCAATATAAAGGGTATATTTTTTCCTCATTTCACGGTAATCTGTCAGTTCTTTTTTCCATGTCAACCGGATAGCATCTTCACTCATTCCCTGTAAAATTTGTTTGCGTAGCAATTTATTTCCGGCCAAAGCATCAAAATGTGACGGGCGGGAGATAAATGCAGGATTATTTCCCGAAATCCGGTAAAAATCCAAAAAATATTTCAGAGAAAAACCTCCGGGACAAGTAATGGAATCCCTGAGATCAACTCCATAACACATTTTATCCTGATGAAGCGGGAATTTATCCCATCCCTTCAAGCTTTTAGGAGTAAATGAAAATGTTCCGTATTTTTTATCTGGTGCTCCAATTACCTGGAAAGGCATGGTTGTACCCCTTCCAATACTGAGATTGGTAGCCTCAAACAAACAAAGAGACGGATATAATTGGATAGAACAGTCGTTCGGCAGATTAGGAGACGGCTTTACCGGAAGACTGTAAGGCTGTCCATGTTTCCAACCCGACATTCCAACAACTACCAAGGGACATTTCAAAGTTATTCCATCTGTATTCTTCAGCCATCCTTCTCCGTTAATCATTTGAGCTAATTCTCCTACAGTCAGTCCGTGTAACAAAGGAATCGGATGCATTCCGAGAAAAGACCTGTATTCCGGTCGTAATACAGGTCCGTCAATATGATCATTCGGGTTAGGACGGTCACAAACAACAAAAAGTTTCCTATTTTCAGCACAAGCTTCCATCACATAATGCATCGAACTTATATAGGTATAAAAACGGGCTCCCACATCCTGTATATCAAAAACTACCACATCTACATCCGACAATTGAGGGGCTGTAGGCTTTTTTGTTTTT
>JAVBMQ010000152.1:0-13591 GCA_031552335.1 Bacteroidales bacterium
AAACATAAGAACGAAAAGAACTTTTTTCCCTGAAGTGGGCGCTTTCATCCGGAAAGTCCTCCTTCTTTAATAAGATGTCGTGTAAAACCGACAAACTCCGCATTAACCTCATAAATAAATAATTAAAAATTAAACATTTAGCATTGACATGCCCTTTGGCTTATGCAAAAAAGATGCCAACTCACTTATATAAAAAATCAGATGTTAAGAATCTAACAGTTCCAAGTAAAAATCTAATCCTTGCCTTCATGACATCAAGGTAAAAACGCTTCAATAACAACGCAAATATACATATATATTTACAAAAAAAACAAAAGAGAATACTGTTAATTAACACATAGACAATGCGTTCAAAGGCGAGCTTGTTCGAAAAAATCATATACAGGTGGACGAGGAATGAAAATGCGCTTTCATATATTGGTAAGAAACCAAAGAATTGCTATTTTTTCATCCTGGAAATAATATTGAAGATCCTGGCAAAAGAACTTTGATCATGTCTCAGGAATCGTATCCAAACTTTAATTTATAGGTATTCCTGTGAAATATGATCATGCAGATAATAAAAAACCGGGATGGAAGTTTGCAGAATTTTGAATGTAAATGCTGACGTCAGAAAATAATTCAAAATTCAAAATTTAGAATTCAAAATTATCTTAAAACGCTTCCGTCATCCTAAAATAAACCCCCCAGTCATCTTTTCCTAAGGCGCCATCGATACCGGCGTTGATGTTGTATTTAGGTAATATATTATAGCGGACACCGATTCCGCCACCGGGTAATACCTGGCTGGTAGGATCGACAGTCATTGCTAAACCGAAGAAAGCTACACTTCCCAGTTTTTTGTATACACGCCATCTTAGTTCTGTTTGTACGGCATACGTTTGGTTACCCCTGTATTCTCCTTTGGTATAACCACGGATATCTTTTCCTCCGACATAACTCTGTGCAGAAAAGGGAACATTTCCTAAAGCTATATTGGCAGAAGCTCTGGAGGCTAATACTTTACTTTCATCTAAACGATGATAATAATTTGCGAAGGAATATAATTTATTATATGTATCTGTATTATCGAACCAGGAGGGGGCATTGCTATACCTAATGGCAGATGTAATCCCATGGGAAGGATTGTATTGATTGTTTTTTGTATCATATAATAAAGAGATCCCTAAAGCATTGGAATTGTCTTGTTCCAAGCTGTCTAACGGGGCTTCAAATTTAACGTCTGAGTGGAATATTTGCAGAGATGGCCCCAGATATAATTTGGGATATATCTGAAATAAAGGAGCAAGAAAGAAGAAGACTCCTTTATTGGAATAGGGAATTTCTACCTCACCATAACCTGCTACATCCTCAAAAGTTTGAAAGTGTGAGTCCATATATCCACCTCCCATATTCAGGCGAAGTAAGTCTTCAAATAAGAACAATTGGGAAAAAGCAGCTACATACCAGTTCTTTTTGGTAGTATACTGTCCGTTTAACGCAATTCTGGAAGGAGGAGTATCCGGTTTATTTCCGATTTTGAAAAAAGCCATTCCCATTCCTCCGAATCCCATTCCCCGGGATCGATTGAAAGAAACTGTCGGAATACCGGCCACACTAAAATTCTTTTTCTCCGAAACAGAAAAAGAATCTTTGTTTTGTTTGGATGAATCTTCTTGTGCTTTTATGAAAGGAATACCTAAAAAAAGCAATATACATGTTATATAGAATGGTTTCATAATACATAACAACACACAGGAGAATGGTTTTGTTTATTTAAATTGGATAAAGATTTCTTCTCCGGAACCCTCTTCCATGCTCAATGAAGGAGCCTGTTGCTTTTTCTTTATTCTGAATAATTCATACAATTTATTGAAGTCTTTTCTGAACATTACTCCTACCCCCTGAGTTGTTTGAGCGGATTTGATGTAGTAGTACCTGTCATTAGAGTGATTATAGGCCTTGAGCCGGATATCCCCGCTTTTATTCAGTTTATATTCCAGATCGAAATCCCCGATGAAAGTTCGTTGTTCGTTGGGAGTATCTTTGTATCCCAGATTACCATTAATGATCAAACGGTTGTTTAGCAGTTGGCTGGATAATAATACTTTAACTTCGGTATCCGTATACTCCTCATTGTTACTGGTTCTGATATTGGTACCTATCTGCAGGTTTTCACTTAAAGGCCCCAGCAAACTGGTTAACTGAGTCGAAATGGTTGATGAAGCCACATTAGCAAAATCACTGTTCTTTCCCGATCCGGCATCCATGGTATAGAATCTGCCCAAAGCCAAAAGATATATGATTTGCCGGTTCATCATATCATCCGTTCCTATGATATTTCTCACCTGCCGTTCCAATTCATCACTGGAATTAGGTAAGCGGATGTCGAATTTGACTTCCGGATGTTGCAATTCTCCTGAGAGATTCATCAGACAGTTTACGGTGGTGGTACTATTGGCCGTTGAAGCATTGAGACTATGGTCTAATTCTCCCAGATTGGCAGGTAAAGAATAGACTGCATCAATATTCAGGTTGGCAGCAAAGGGATCTCCACGGAAATTAATGGTACTTCCCTCATTGATGTGAAAGTCTTTATAGATCACTTGTTGCAGGCTGAAATTGTAAATTCCTCTGTCGGCCGTATAATTTCCGTATATTCTTGGTTCGCTTTTATTTCCATATTCTATCTGCATTCTTCCTTTTCCCCATGCTTTGATTTTATCTCCACTCACAGGATCTATATATAATTCCAGCATAGCATCGGGAGTTACGTCCAGCATCAGGTTCAGTTTGATCTCAGTTTTATTGGAAGATATGGATAATTGATTCATAATCAAATCTATATCAGATTCTTCCTCTCCTTCATTTTCTTTTGTTGTTACCGGTTTTTGTTTGTTTACAAAGGAGATAAAATCATAATCCTGCACATCCGATTGGTCCATGAAATTCAGGGAGATTTTAGTTTTATCGTTAGTTTGCATAGAAACATCAATATTGACGATATCTTCCGTTCCCCTGATAGTAACGGAACCGCTTCCGAATGCAGTTCCGGAGAAAACAGGATTTTGTCTTTCTGAAGCATTGAATGCCAGTAAGTTGTTGGCTTGTATCTTAGCAGAGAAATTGAAATTCCTGAAATTTTGATGATTCACAACTCCATTAGCAATAGCTTTATGTCCGAATTTATCATACAAAGCTACATTGTTGAGTGAAATTTTGTTCTTTGTCAGGGTGACGGAATCATTGAAAGTATAATACGTATTCAGGAATCCAATTCCGAAACCGCCATCTCTGATTAATGCATTTCCTTCCACATTGATTGCTCCGAAATTTCCATATACATGCACGTTTCCATTGATTTTTCCTGAAAATCCGGGTAGGATATTCTCCGTATATTTCCGGATGAATGTGGCATTGGCATTTTTAGCATCAAAAAGAAGAGATAATTCTTTTTTTGAAGGAAGGATTATCCCGTCAATATCTAAGTATGTAGTGTCATTGACAGTTGACCGTCCCATCAAAGCTATCCCTTGTTTTTCGTTGTCCCAGAATCCTTTCAGTCGTAAATCGCCCATTATGGCATCATTGAAAGCGAAATTTTTGACATCAAGGTTGGTAGTTAACCGGCGGGACTGGTATAAATCATTGAGAACTACTTTTCCGGTGGCAGTGCCTCCGAAGTTCAGGGCAGGAATTACCAATGCATTAAAGATATAATTCAGATTTACTTTGTTCAAATCAACATATAAATTGTCGATAGTGTCCCGGGAAACTACTCCATTGATATGGATAAACTGGTCTTCATATTCGGCATTCAACCGGTCAACAGAAATACGGTCGCCATCGACCAATATCTTAGCCGGGAAAACCGTCCAGGTAGTATCATTGAATGTCAAGGAGGCCGGTAACATGTCTACTTCCACTTTTAGCGGAGCTTGTTTTTCCGGAGTAAAAAATCTGGCAGAAGCCGAGAGTTTCCCTTCATACAAAGCCTCCTCTCTGTTTTTCCAATGTAAAAAACTTTGCAGGATATCATCTTTTGCAGTCAGATGTATGCCAAAATCTGTTTTTACATCAAACTTTCCATATCTTATACCCTTGATGTCTAGATCGACAGAATCCTGTGTATTTTTGAAGATCATACTTGTTTTTTCCATTTTCATTCCTCCGAATTTATATCCCGGAAGAGATGCCTCAAATTTAAAAATAGCATCCGTATGATTATAATGGCCGAATAATTTACTTCTTTTGAGGATGGTAAAAGGCAATTTGAATATTTTGGACAGTTTTTCCGTATTCTCAATGGTCAGGTCGAGATAGAAATTATTGACATCTTCGATCTTTTTCGAAGGAAGAGGGATGATAGCCGGTATGTACTGGTGCATGGTTTGTTTGACTGCCGGGATGATCTGTTTGTATGAATAAGCTCCCAGTAATTCTGCTTTCAGAATGTCTGATTGTATAGTTATCAACCTGTTATCACCTGTTCCGGAAGCACTGATGATCAGGGAATCCAAAGAGAAGATATCATCCTTTACTTCAAAACTGAAGCGCCTTAGATTGATGTTTCCCAAAAGATTCTCAGCCGTATTTCCCACGAAATTGGCATCGATTTCGAATGACATCTCCGAATCAATGTATTTTTTTGTCAGGTTCAGCCTGTCCAGCCGGATATGTTCCACTGTTGCCTGGAAGTCAAATTCAGGAATTCCTCCAGGGTTCAGGTTAAAGATCCCTTCAGCAAAAAGTTTACCTTCAGCATCATTGGCTTCAATTTTGCCATTGAAACTGGAAGGGGTAAAATCTCCGTCAAACCTGATATTTTCATATGCATGATTACTGAACTCAAATTGTTGTATGTTAGCATTGATTGTTCCCGCCATTTTTTTGCGGGAATCTTCATGGGCATCCAGATCTACAATGAAAATTACTTTTCCATATGGATTATTTTCCGGGAATAAATTATGTAAATTGAATTCGGCCGTTTGTATATGTCCCTGTAAAAAAAGTCTGTTGGATTTGTCTTTTCCAATACCAATATCTACATTCAGATTCCCATTTTCAGAAGTAAAAACACCCAAAGCTTTCAGGTTATGGAATTGACCGGACACATGGCCGGAAAAGCCGATATTTCCCATTTTATATACAGGAGCCGGAAGAAATGTAGTGTTTGATGAGAAGTTATTAATCAGTCTCTCTGCCCCTTCGGCAGAAACGGAAAAATGATCGATCCTGCCATCGACATATGCACTGTCGGGCATCTCAAGGTTTTTGATATTCAGGCTGGCATGTAGACTAAGATGATCTTCATCATTCAATTGAAAACCGGAAACCTTGATGTCATTGTAATTCCCCTTGAATTGTCCTTCTACTGATATTTTATTCCGGAAGTTATTCAGAGCCGGTACCAAAGCCTTCAGATCGCGCGGAACAATTTCAGAATCAGCAATATCAAACGACAGTTGGGTTTTCAGGATAAAACTATCCGGAGATTTGTCTTCCGGAAATGCGGCATGGATATTCTCCAATTGCAGGTGACTGTTGGGCATCCATATTTGAAATTTGCGGATAGTAGCGTGTTTATCCGAACCTTTGACTGTAAACAACATTCGTTTGAGTTCCAGACCGGATAGATCTTTCATACTCAATTTGTCTACACTAATGTTGATCGAATCATTAGACAACTTATTCAGGTGAATTTTTGCAGAAATATTACTGATATCCAGGTGTTTTGCGTTGAATTGTCCGCTTGTTTCCGGCGCATCTTTTACATGATAAGAAAAATTTCCCCGCCTGATATTTAATGTATGGATATTCAAATCAATTTCCGGCCTTTTTTTCAGCGTATCTTTACTGGCAAAAGCATCTATCAGAAATTGTATGTTCAAAGGAGACTCATCGGTTTCCTTATTCATATTCACCTGAAATGTAAATAATTGGGCAGATGAAAAAATCAATTGTTTCCGGAATAAAGGCAGAAACTCGAATCCTACAGAAAGTCTTTTGGCTTCGAATAAAGTATCTCCCTGTTGATCCTCAAGGTACAAGTCTTTCAATACGATCTTGTTGAAGAGTTCAAATTCAACAGAACCGATCTGCACCTCAGAGCCGATTTTTTCCTGTAACTTTTCCGATGCAATATTTGAAATTTTTTGTTGAACATATGGAATATTCAGCAAAACTGCCGGCAAAAGATAAAACAGAAAAAGAAATATCAGTGCAATAAATACGATGTATTTGTATGCTTTGATAAGTATGTTATTTTTAATATGTAAATTTGCGGCGAAATTACGAAAAAACGGGCGAAGTTCCTTTTTATTTATAGAAATTTAGTGTTTATGAGCACAATTATACTAGGCATAGAATCTTCTTGCGATGACACATCGGCTGCAGTCATCCGAAATGGCGTTGTTTTATCGAATGTTATTGCCGGACAGGCAGTGCATGAAGCGTATGGAGGAGTGGTTCCGGAATTAGCTTCCCGGGCGCATCAACAGAATATTATTCCGGTGGTGCATGAAGCTTTGCATAGGGCAGGAGTGAGGAAAGAAGATTTGAGTGCCATTGCATATACCCGTGGTCCGGGTTTGATGGGCTCTTTATTGGTGGGAACATCTTTTGCCAAGGGTTTCTCAACGGCTCTTGATATTCCTCTGGTAGAGGTGAACCATTTACAGGCACATGTGTTAGCCCATTTCATCAAACAGACTGAGGAAGATACCGATCAGCCTTCTTTTCCTTTTCTTTGTTTATTGGTATCCGGAGGCAATTCTCAGATAGTGCTGGTAAATTCATATAATGACATGGAAATTATCGGTCAGACGATTGATGATGCTGCCGGAGAAGCCTTTGACAAATGTGCAAAAATTATGGGGTTGCCCTATCCCGGAGGACCGGTAGTTGATAAACTGGCTAAAGAAGGAAACCCCAAAGCATTTAAGTTAAATAAGCCCCATATTCCCGGATATGACTACAGTTTTAGTGGATTGAAAACATCCTTTTTGTATTTATTACGTGACGAATTGAAGAAAGATCCTGATTTTATAGAAAAAAATAAAACGAATTTATGCGCCTCCCTTCAGTCGGTTGTCATTGACATTCTGATGGATAAACTGAGAAAAGCAGCTAAGGATCTGAAAATAAAAGAAGTAGCTGTGGCGGGAGGTGTTTCTGCCAATAGTGGATTAAGAGAGGCTTTCAAAGAACATGCACAAAAATATAATTGGAAGATTCATGTTCCTCCATTCTCATTTACTACAGATAATGCAGCTATGATTGCTATAACCGGATATTTCAAGTATCTGGACCAATCATTTGGAACTATGGATGCTGCGCCATTTTCCAGGGTTGAGAGACAATTGACAATTATTTAGAATCTTCATCATTGCCATTTTTTGTGGTATTTTTCAATTCTCCACTCTCAATTCTTTAGTCGCAGAAGGTCTCTAAAATTTTGTAATTTCCTTCTGGCAAAAGGGTGATAGTATTTTTACAAGCAGCCGGGATTAAGACCGTTTCTCCTTGTTTCAGATTGATTTTATAGCCATTAGCATCTGTTAGAGATAATTTTCCTGCCATGCAGATATAGATTACGAAAGAATCGGTATCTGTAAAATCCCGGATGATTTTTTGATCACCGGATATCAGATTGGTCGTAAAATATTGACAGGAAGCTAATGCAACTGCTTCATTTTCTTTTGGTTGATAATGGGTTTTATAACCTTCCGGATGTACAGTATAATCAATGGCATCTTTGGCTAAATCTGTATGCAATTCACGCGGATTTCCGTTAGCATCTTTCCTGTTATAATCATAAATACGGTATGTGATATCGGAAGTTTGTTGTATTTCAGCGATAAAACATCCGGCGCCGATAGCATGTACCCGTCCGGCCGGTAGAAAGAATACGTCTCCCTTTTGTACATTATAACGTTGTAAAGTATCGGTAAAAGTATTTTCGGCAACACTTTTTATGTACATATCCGGGTTGATTGCTTTTTTGAATCCGGAGTAAAGAAATGCCTCAGGAGTAGCATCAATCACATACCACATTTCTGTTTTTCCGAAGGAATCGTGTCTTTGCCTGGCTAATGCATCATCCGGATGAACCTGGATAGAAAGATCATCACGGGCATCAATGAACTTGATCAGTAATGGAAAGGTGGTTCCTGTCTTTTTCAAAACCTTTTCCCCAAGGATATCACCAGGAGCAAGTTGAATCAGTTCATCCAGTGATTTTCCTTCCCAGTCACCATTTTCAATGACAGAAATATTTCCTTTTACACCCGATATCTCCCAACTTTCACCAATATTTTTTTGATCTGTCGTAATTCCTTTGAAAGGTCCGATAGCATCTCCGCCCCAGATCATGGACCGGAACAATGGCTTGAATTTTAATGGATATATATTCATTATTCTAAATTCTAAATTCTAAATTCTAAATTCTAAATTTTGAATTATCAATTATCAATTATCAATTATCAATTATCAATTATCAATTATCAATTATCAATTATCAATTATCAATTATCAATTATCAATTATCAATTTTTCTAAGCACCATTCCTGTTCTTGCCGGCAAATACAATTTAAGCCATTCTTTTTTTTCTTTTTTATAGAGTGGATCAAATTGAGTCAGGTGCCGGATGTTGTCATCAGTAGCTCCAAATCCTCCGAATGAAGGAGAGTCGGTGTTCAATACGACTTCATATTCTCCTGCCGGTGCCAAAAAACCATAGCCGGTAAATGAGTGTGCCGGGTTGAAATTGAACACAAATACCAGGTCACCCCTCATATATGCAAGAACCTGATCACCATCATTGTCCCATAACTTAGTGACAGGTGTTTTCTGGAAATTTTTCACCGTCCTGATCAGATGAATCATTGCTTTATCAAAATCACCCAGATAATGATATTTCAGGTTTTGATCATCTACCAGACCCCATTGCCGGCGGGCATATTTGTAAGACCAGCCATTGCCTTCCCTCGGGAAATCAATCCATTCGGGATGGCCGAATTCATTTCCCATAAAGTTCAGATATCCTCCATTCATAGTGCTGGAAGTTACCAGTCGTATCATTTTATGGAGTGCCATACCACGGTCAACAACATACGTATGATCATTTTTAGCCATATGCCAATACATATCTGCATCTATCAGCCAGAAAACCAGTGTTTTGTCTCCTACTAATGCCTGGTCGTGACTCTCGGCATAGCTGATTGTCTTTTCGTCTGACCGGCGATTGGTTGTTTCCCACCAAATTGCAGAAGGATGCCAATCTTCATCTTTCTTTTCTTTCAGTGTTTTGATCCAGAAATCCGGGATATTCATTGCCATCCGGTAGTCAAAACCATAACCACCGTCTTCTATTTTGGCAGCCAGTCCGGGCATGCCGCTTACTTCTTCTGCAATTGTTATGGCTTTGGGATTGACCTGGTGAATCAGTTTGTTTGCCAATGTAAGGTAACAGATGGCATCATCATCCTGATGTCCGTTGTAATAGTCAGCATAATTGGAAAAAGCTTCCCCCAAACCATGGCTGTAGTATAGCATGGAAGTCACACCGTCGAAGCGGAAACCATCAAACTGGTATTCATCCAGCCAGAATTTACAATTGGAAAGTAAAAAATGCAACACTTCATTTTTTCCGTAATTAAAACAAAGGGAATCCCAGGCCGGATGTTCCCGGCGGGCATCTCCATGGAAATACTGATCATATGAACCATCAAATCTTCCCAATCCTTCCATTTCATTTTTTACAGCATGGGAATGTACAATGTCCATAATGACAGCAATTCCCATATTGTGAGCCGTATCGATCAACTCTTTGAGTTCTTCCGGGGTTCCGAAGCGGGAAGATGCTGCAAAAAAACTGGAGACATGATAACCGAATGAACCATAATACGGATGCTCCTGTATAGCCATTATTTGTATTGCATTGTAGCCATCGGCAGCAATTCTGGGCAATGTTTTTTCGCGGAATTCGTTATATGTTCCCACTTTTTCCTCTTCCGCAGCCATACCTATATGGCATTCATATATCAGTAAAGGAGACGTATCCGGTTTGAATTTTTTATTCTTAAATACATACGGATGTTCAGGATTCCATACCTGGGCGCTGAAAATATGTGTTTTTTCATCCTGTATCACTCTTCGTGTCCAGGCCGGAATTCTTTCTCCGCAACCACCATTCCAGTGCATTTTGAGTTTGTATAGTTCTCCGTGATGTAAAGCATTTTCTGTCAATTGAATTTCCCATACACCATTTTCAATCCGGGAGAGTTTGTATGCCTCGTTTTCCGACCAGTTATTGAAATCGCCTATCAGGTAAATTTCGCTTGCATGGGGCGCCCATTCCCGGAATACCCATCCGTTATTTGTTTTATGCAGGCCAAAATAAAGATAACCGGAAGCAAAGTCACTTAAAGAAACCTTTCCGTTACCAGTGATAGATGCTTCTTTCTGAATAACACGATGATACCTTCCGGTGATGGCGTTTTCATACGGTTTCAGCCAACCGTCGTTTTTGATCAGGTTTAAACTTTCTTCCATGTTGTATGATATTATTTTGGATGATTTTTCTGTTATTTATTTGCAGATGATTTTGATGATAATTTTTTTGATATCACCTTCCCCTACGCAGGGAGCATGTCCGTCTTCCGGAAAGAAGATAACAAATTCCGAAGGTTGGAGTGTGAAATATTTGGTGGGAGTATCATTGTAAAATTCAACATCTTTTTCTGTGTCAAAGGGATGAAGGACATCCGAACATGCAGAACGATCTTTCCATCCGAAAGTTTCATCAACGCTTACCGGAACCTGAATGTCAATATATTTATTATGGACTTCCAGTTTTGCATCCGGTTTGTTTTTCAGTCGGGTATCATTGATATTTACGATCAACGCGTCTTCTACTAAAATAACTTTACCTGCTTCCAGTTGTGAAAGATTGGTGTTTTTGAGATAATCAAACGCTTGTTTGAAATAAGGATTAAGCTGTTCGTAACGAGCTGAATTTTTCAAGGAGTCAATAATCATATCTTTGTGTTTTTTGATTAAGTATCTACAAAGATAAAGAGAATTTGTTTTGTTTTGGTCATTTTGAGAAAAATAATTGAAAGAAAAAACCCCCTGCATTGCACGGATAGTAGGATGCAGCAGGGGGCAGGTCGGTTAGCTCACTTAACAGTTCTATAGTTAACAAGGATCGTTTCTTCTTCTATATCGTCATCGCCGTAGATATATTTTGCATTGAATGAATCGGGATACCCGTTTGCATTGTATGAATAATTATATTCTTCGACTATCTGAGTATTTTCTGTTGCACTTACAATATTGTTTGTTGAAAATTTACCGTTACCCCAACAATACTGGATGAGTATCCAGGCGGGTGATTTCACGTTACTGTAAATTCCTTTCTGATTATCGTATGCATATTGATAATTATATTCGAATATTGTAGAATAGCCATATCTGTTTTCGCTGCCTGTTAAATTTCCGTTATTATTCAAATGATATATATGGTTTTCACCCGCGTTTGTCCGGATAAACCTGATAATATTTTCTTTTTCATTGATAATAATAGAATCTTTGGAATTTTCGTTGTTGTCAATTATTCGTACAATAGTATCATTTGATAAATATCGGTATTGGTGTATAATGGAGTTGTGTAGTCCGGTATAGTTGGTTTGTACAACTTTTCCATCATTATCGTATGCTATCAATGTCCTGTAAACAAGCTCTTTTTCTTTGCGCAATTCAATTCCTGTAATTCTGTCTTGATTGTCATAGAAATAATTAATTACTTCTTTGTGGTCAGGAAATTGGAGGCTTAAAGGAATCAGATCCTTCGTTGTTTCTTCTTGTTGTTTATCGTCATCTTTGCTGCAAGAGCTTAAAGAAAAAGATATAGACAATGCAAGCATGCTTGCAAGTAATATGAGGTTTGTTTTCATATGGTGTGTTGTTTTTTTGAAATACGATGCAAATATATACAAAATATATCAAATGATAAAATATATTTGAAAATATTTTGAATTTATTTTTATTATCTGCGAATAAAGGCTTTCTGAGTAGAGTTTATTTCCCATTTGAAATTTAATGTCGTTTAGCTTTAACTAAACGACATTGCATTCCAAACTCTTAGCAGGAATAAGTTTATTCAGCGGGAAATTACAATTTCTGCAAAAGTATACTTAAATAAAACGTTTAACTATATAGACATTTTTCTTTTTTATTTAAAAAATGACCTTTATATGGTAGTAAATAGACAAGAAATTTTAAAAGAAGAAGGAAAAATCATATTTCCGATAATTCTAACCACCTCAGACTCTTTTCATCTATTTCGTCTATCAATTCTGCAATTCTTTTTGATTTCAGAATTAATTCGTCATTAGACAAAAGGCCACTGCTCATTTCGTTTTCCAGAGAAATTTTTTCTTGTTCCAAGGAAGGAATTTCAGACTCCAGTGTTTCCAGTTCCCTTTTTTCTTTGAAAGAAAGTTTCCTTTTGAAATCGTCTTTTGTAGTTTCAGCTTTTTTTTCCGGTTTGGTTTCCTTTTGTGCTTCTTTTGTCTTTTCTTCTTTATCGGTAATGTCTTTCCAATCTCTGTAATCGGAATAATTTCCCGGGAAGTCTTTGATATCGGCATTTCCCCGGAATACGAGGATGTGGTCAACAACTTTATCCATGAAATACCGGTCGTGCGAAACCACAATCACACAACCTTTGAAAGATTGCAGATATTCTTCCAGAATATTCAGGGTGACAATATCCAAATCGTTGGTCGGTTCGTCCAGTACCAGAAAATTCGGATTTTTTATTAAGACCGTGCAGAGGTATAGGCGACGTTTTTCTCCTCCGCTGAGTTTATATACATAACTGTGTTGCTTTTCCGGGGTAAAAAGAAAATGCTGCAGGAATTGCGAGGCTGAGAGTTGTTTGTCATTTCCCAAACGGATAACTTCTGCGATATCTTGCACCACATCAATTACCTTCATTTGTTCATCAAACTGCAAACCATCCTGGCTATAATAGCCAAAACTGACGGTTTCCCCGATATCGAAATGTCCGGCATCCGGTTGTACTTCTCCCATCAACATTTTGATGAAGGTGGATTTGCCGGTGCCGTTGTTGCCAACAATCCCTAATTTCTCATACCGGGCAAAAATATAATTGAAGCGATCCAGTATTTTCAGATCGCCCCAGCTTTTGGAGACATCTACAGCCTCAAAAATCTTATTACCTATATAAGATGATTGCACATTCAAGCGAACATTTCCAGAGGAATAATCTTGTTTTGCTTTTTTCTCCAGGTCATAGAAAGCGTCGATGCGGGCTTTTGCTTTTGTTGCCCGTGCTTGTGGCTGTCGGCGCATCCATTCCAGTTCTTTTCTTAAGAGGTTGTTGGCCCGTTCGATTTCTGCGTTGCGGGCTTCCATCCGTTGTCCTCTTTTTTCTAAGTAATAACTGTAATTTCCTTTATATGAAAAAAGTTGTTTGTTTTCTATTTCAATAATTTCATTGCAGACACGATCCAGGAAATAGCGATCGTGGGTAACCATCAACAGCGTTATATTAGAACGGTTGAGATAGTTTTCCAGCCATTC
>JAVBMQ010000205.1:0-19242 GCA_031552335.1 Bacteroidales bacterium
CATGCTAATTTGAAGGACCTTGGAAATAGTTTCATTGGTAGAACGGTTCTCTTTTGCTTGATTCTCATCAGTACCCAGAAGAATTAAGGCATTGAGTACTTTCTGGCTCTTATGTGAACCTTTGCTTACGATCAATTCTAAGCTTGCGCGCTCCTCGGCTGTTAATGTTACGTGATATCTTACCATGGCTGTTTTTTTTGACAAAGATAAGATTTATTCACGACATTACATCATTGACAAGACACTAGTTGGAAAGCTTTCAATTACATAGCTTTTATTGTGATTTTACTAAAGAAAATTTATAAACGAAAAAAGTCTAAATGACTTCAATATTAATAAACTATGAAACAACAAACTTGGAATGATTTAAATTCCTCTGATAATGAAGTATCAAGAGAAGCTTTCATAAATCTGCTTAAACAGAATAAATTAAAGGGGGATGATCTGAAAAAACTATTCTCATTGGAAAATAAATTGATTATTTGCAACTTTCTTGTTGATTATCATTTTTTTGACAAAAATGATCTAACATTCATAACAAAATATATTTGTGAAAATTTAGATCATCCGGATAAACCCTTTGTCTCTGAATTAATTGAGTTTGCATCAAGTTGGAACCTAGAGCTTCCATATGAAAAATGTTTAGGTTTTTTAGGAAAACATGATAATAATGATGGAGACTCTGTCTTATTGGCAACTATTAATTATGTCTTCGAAAATTTCAAAATTTCGTTTATTGATCAGATAAAAATATCACTTGACAAAATATTAAATAATTCTGAACAAGTCCCAGATGTTCAAATAATGGCTGCTTTTGTTTTATTCCGTATAACCATGAATAAAGGTTATTTGAAGAATTTATTTGATTTGGTTATTAAAGAACCTCAAAATAGAGAAATTTTTAAAAATATACTTAGTAAAAAATGGAATCGTAAAGAATATTTTGATTACAACCTTATTCTACAGGCTGTTCTGGATCCGGCTATGCGTGTTGGGTTATAATGACGGAAATCATGAGGAACCATTCAGTAAATAAAAAAAATGATCCCTGTTCGGCCGAATTTGTAATTCGGCCGTTCATAAATTAGGAGTTTTTAACTCCAAGGTTAACTGTGTGTTCGGATAACGATTGAGGTACTATGCAATTACAAATTGCGATCAATAAAACGACCGAATTACAAATTCGGACGAACGAGGAAGGATTTCCTGCTTCCATATATGACTCTCGGAATTTCATTAATTTCAGTATATACAATGGCTATTTCCTTGAAAAATTTGCAACTACAGTTTATTCTCACTAATTTTGTATTTCATTTTTAAACAGTATGGCCGACTCCAGAATCCCTGTCACCATTATTACCGGTTTCCTTGGGGCCGGGAAAACAACTTTACTCAACAACATCATCCGGAAACATCCGGAAAAAAAATTTGCCATCATTGAAAATGAGTTTGGCGAAATCAACATAGACGGAGGTTTGATTGTTGGAGCCAATGATAATATCTTCGAATTAAGCAATGGTTGTATTTGCTGCTCATTAAACAACGATTTTATCGAGGTAATAGACAAACTGATGAATTACCCGGAACCTTTTACTCACCTCTTGATTGAAACTACCGGTATTGCAGATCCCGGAACAGTAGTACAATCATTCATTAATAATGCAACTATACAAATGCAATTCCGGATAGACAGCGTCATCTGTTTGATCGATAGCGTTTTGGTGGACAACATGCTCCCTTCTGAACCGGAAATACACAAACAATTGGTTCTTTCAGATATTATCCTGCTGAATAAAACAGAACAGATACCAGCGGAACAATTGCAAATGTTGCAAAAAAAAATGGAGGCAATCAATCCATCGGCTATCATACATTCAACCTCACATGCTGATATTTCGGATATTAATATACTGGACACCTGGTCATATTCAGGCAAAGGAATTGAAAAATCAATCCTTTCTTTCCGGAATATTGTTTATACGCCCCTGAATATAAACAATGCTAAATCTTCCATTGTAAAAAAAGAAGAAACAAAACAAAATCATACCATTCAATCCGCAGGAATTTCAATCCCGGGAAGTTTTGATCCGGAGAAATTCAATTATTGGATAGATAGTTTTTTATTTTTCAATAGTAAAGATATATTCAGGATCAAAGGAATTTTGAGTTTTCCGGGAATTCCGGAGAAACAAATTTTTCAGGCTGTAGGCTCTTCTTACATTGTTGAGAAAGGGAGTACCTGGGAAGACGATTTCAGATTCTGCAAATTAGTTTTTATCGGAAGGAATTTTAAAAAAGAAGATTTGGAATGGGCATTGCACAGACTCATACAAACAGGAACAAACTTAAACCCATCACCACCATTCCTGTAACCACCCCTGTAATAGAAATATGATGTTCACCGTACTTCTCTGCCGAAGGTAAAAGTTCATCCAGGGAGATAAAAATCATAATCCCGGAAACTGCAGCCAGGATAACACCATTGAGGGCAGTACTCCAATAAGACATCAAAAAGAAATAAGCAACAAGTGCGCCGACAGGTTCTGCCAAGCCCGATAAAAAAGAATACCAAAAGGCTTTTTTCTTATTTCCCGTAGCATGATATATAGGAACTGAAACCGCTATTCCTTCCGGAATATTATGTATGGCAATCGCAATTGTAATAGGAATGGCAATATCCAGGCCTGTCAATGCAGAAGTAAAAGTAGCTATTCCTTCCGGAAAATTATGCAATGCAAGGGATATTGCTACCACAAAACCGGCACGATGCAAAGCATCTTTTTTATCCATTTCTTCCACCCCATGCATTTCATGCGGATTGCCTGATTCGGGAACTAAGAAATCGATCAAAGTAATAAGTCCCATACCACAAAAAAAGGCAATCAACAAGTACAACAACCCCATTTTTTCACCAAAAGCAGCAGATAATTCTGCTCTTGCATTCGGCATCATCTCCATAAAAGAGACATAGAGCATAACACCTGCCGAAAGCCCCAAAGAAAAACACAAAAATTTTGTATTGGTACGCTTAGCGACAAATGCAATCAAACTCCCGATACCGGTGGAAAGTCCGGCAATCAGAGTCAGAGCAAAGGCGATGAGGATTGTTTTTAATTCCAAAACAACAAAAAAATGGAGAATGGAGAATGAAGTATTTAATAAACATTCTACGTTCTACGTTCTACACTCTCCATTCTCAATTAATTACAAGCTCACCTCTAGAACCAAATATTTCCCAAGGCTCCAGAATTCTTTTACATCAAGAATCTTGAATGTAAGCTCGCCGGTAGTAGGATCTTTTACAAATTCATACGTACCATTCGGATGATTGGATTTCAACTTAGCTTTTTTAGCCTGAAGCGGGATTTGTGTTGTCTCACGAATATCTATTTGTGAGAAATAATCTTTATTAAAACCGGGTTTCAATACTTTTTCCGCAGAAAATCCACCACCGGTGATGATCTTCTGATCCTTCAATTCTTTAGAAGTACCAAAACAGAAATAAGCTGTATTCAATGCGATATCCTGATCTTCAATTACAGCACTTTGAATGGTAGAACGGGCTGATAATGCAGTAACCACTTCATCTAATTCAGCAATGCGGGTATCCCGTTGAGACAACTGTTGTTGTAATTCAACGATCATAACAGTCTTTTCATCCATTTCAGCCTGCATTTTATCAATGAGTTTTTTCAACTCTCCGGATTGTATCCCACTGCTTTTCAATTGACTCTGAAGTTTAGCAATTTGTTCTTTGTTCTTTGTCAAAGTTTCTGCCAACAACTTCATATCACTATTGATCCTTTCTTTAGTGGTAGGAGTCAATTCTCCGCTTTGAGCTGATTGTACAGTCAGATAATTTTCAGCAGCTTTGATTTTTTGGAAATTGTCATCAATCTCATTCATCAGTCCGAGCAGTTCATCCAACTCTGCATTTCCCTTGGTGGCAACCAACATCAATGAATCATTTTCAGCCTGTAAGGCCTGCAATTCTGCTGTTTTTTTCTTATCCTCACAAGCAGAAAAAATAATGGCTATACACGCAAACACTAATACTAACTTTTTCATACTGTAATTTATTTTAAAATAACTATAAATCTTTCTTTCCTGAAATTATTATAACAAATTCTCCACGCGGTTCGTTCACGGTAAAATGAGAAATTATTTCTGCCAATGAACCTCGTATGGTCTCTTCATAGATTTTGGATATCTCCCGTGACACCGAAGCCTCCCTATCACTCCCCAGATATTCAGACAATTGAGTAAGTGTTTTCAATACCCGGAAGGGTGCTTCATAAAAAATCATGGTCCGGCTTTCTTCTGCCAATATTTTAAGACGTGTTTGGCGTCCTTTCTTTTGGGGAAGAAATCCTTCGAAGCAAAATTTATCCATCGGCAAACCGGAATTAACCAAAGCAGGAACAAAAGCCGTAGCTCCTGGCAGACATTCTACTTTTACTCCTTGTGCCACACATTCTCTTACCAACAAAAAACCAGGATCAGAAATACCCGGAGTACCTGCATCAGAGACCAAGGCAACATTCACTCCAGCTTTCATTCGCTCTACAACAGTCTGAACAGTTTGATGTTCATTAAACTTATGATGAGACTGCATCTTGTTTTTAATATCAAAATGCTTCAACAAATTACCGGTAGTCCTTGTATCTTCGGCTAATATCAGATCTACTTCTTTCAATATCCGTACCGACCTGAATGTCATATCTTCGAGATTACCAACAGGAGTTGGAACAATATACAATGTCGGCATATGATTCAGGCATAAAATTTTTCCAACAAATTTCGGAAATCCGCAGCAACTTCATCTTCCCAATTCCAATGATACCGGTCTTCGATGTAAACTAAAGCCTCATTCAGGGATCGCATAGCATTTAGAGCATCGATTGTTCCGGACATCGCTACCGAATCTCCGGAAAATAATTCTTTTTGAAAACGGAATTTATCGTTCAGACTGATCGCTTTCTTTAAATCCGAAAACATTTTTTTCTCAATCAGATCCTTTCTTAAAGGAGTTGATTCTGTTTTTATTGATTGTGGAACCGGATCATCTTCCGGTTGTATAAAATCAAGAATTTCCGGAGATATATCTTCATCAATATCCTCCGAAAAGGCAGGGTTTTCCATTTCAACACAAGCCATTTCTGCAATTGTATCCTTAATTATACCAACATCTGCAAGGCTCTCTGTTTCATGCGCTTTCTCAAACGTCTCCATTATTTCCAGTTGCTCATTGATCTTATCCTGCATTTCGGCAAATTGCTCCATTTCCAAAGTATGCAGTGAAGATGTCATCTCTTTCAGGATGTCATGTACCTGGCTAAAAAAAGACAATGGTAAAATACCGGAATCCTGTACCAGAAGCAAGGTTAAATCCAACTTTCTGGACAAACCGGCAAACTCATCTAATTGTTTTTTGTATGGCATAATACCTGAATTGTTTGATGGTACAAAGATAGCTTATAAAACGAAAATATGAGAGACTAAGAAGGAAAAATACGTGAAAATGTTAAATCTATCCTATAAAATTTTCAAAGTAATCACAAGAATTCTTTAGGAAGATTCACCAGATAGATTCGTTCTGTTGCCCGTGTAAAAGCAGTATAAAGCCAGCGATAAAAATCTACACCCAAATGTTCTTCTGTAATATAGCCAAAATCCAGGAAAACATTCTTCCATTGTCCTCCCTGAGCCTTGTGACAAGTCAGCGCATAGGCATATTTAACCTGTACAACATTATAAAAAGGATCGGTTTTCATCTTCTTCATTTTTTCACGCATAGTAGGTAAGTCGGCATAATCTTCCAGAATATTCTGAAAAAGCTTATTGCTCATGTCTTCCGGTAGACCGGGAACATCGGTTTGCAAAGTATCAAGCAATATCTTTACATCCATTTCAATATCATAATCAGGAAATACAACATTCACATCGCAAAAACGAAAGTCATATAGTTCCTGCATTTTCCGTACCCGCTTTATTTCCATGATATCTCCATTGGCGATAAAATCAATTTCTTTCTGTTCTGCACCCCAGAAATAATTATTTTTAGCAACCAACAACAAGTCTCCCCCGCTTATTTCCTCTTCCCGGTAAAGAATCCGGTTGCGAATACCATTATTATATATATTTGCTCGTTTGTTGGAGCGCGTAATGACAATGGTTTCCTCGATCCCATCCCGGTCATAAGCAGTATTGATAGCTTCTATTAATTCATCACCGCCCATATTGATAACTCCGGAAGATGCTTCTACAAACAATTTTGGAAATTCATATACTTTCTCTTCATCCAAAGCTTGCCGTAAAAAAGTTGCATTACGCAAAATACCCGACATATCCGCTTGTCGAACAACCTGAGTCAATGTAATTTCAGTCAGTTGTAAACCATACCCTTTCAATACATCCGGATTAAGGGCCGGGCTTTCGGTTTGTGAGACCGGAGGCAACTGAGCCGTATCTCCCAATAATATCAGGCGACAATTATCTCCCGAATAGACATAATGAATCAAATCATCCAATAAACGACCGGAACCAAAAGAGAAAGAACTTAATCCATCATTGGAAATCATGGAAGCTTCGTCTACAAAAAACAAAGTATTTGTATGCAGATTGTCAGCCGGAACAAACCCAGAAGGTTCATTGGAAAATATTTTTTGACGATAAATCTTTTTATGAATTGTATAGGCAGGATGATTGGAATAAGAAGCAAACACTTTGGCCGCCCGTCCGGTAGGAGCCAATAAAATCGCTTTTTGTTGCAAAGCATCCATGGCTTTCACAACAGCTCCGATCAAAGAAGATTTTCCGGTACCTGCATAACCTTTCAGTAAAAAAATGCTTTCCTTTTCAGGGCTAAACATGAAATCACTGAGTTTCTGCAATACAGCATCTTGTTCTCCGGTCGGAACAAAGCCAAATTGGGATCGTATTTGTTGGTAAAAAAAATGATTCAGCATGATGATTTTTCCGTGAGATATTTCCAGAAACGCTTCGGCATATGTTGCCGTTGTAATTTCAGGTTCGTTCGTTCTTTAATAGCTGCCGATTTAAAATATTGCTTCCACAAATCCTGAAAAGCCTTTTCATTGACATCCATTTGTTCCGGCAATAAACGTCCGCTATCTGCCTGTATATTCAAATGGTCAAAATGTACTACCTCTGTTTTTTCAAGATCATAATACAAACCATAATGCCGTTTCATATCATATATCAACCAGCGTTGGTCAGCAAAACGATCTTCAAAAAATTCGACGGTAAGAGGTAAAACATTATATAAAGGCTCGATACAAGCAAAAAACATACCATCAAACGTTTTTTGGAAACGGATGAATTGTCGCATTTTTTCTTCTTCCTTCTGTACTTTTTTATATCTCCTGGAAAGTTCAAGTACATCCGGATCTGCAAAATTTAACTCAATACTCTGATTGGATGCAAATGCTTTACTGATATAGTTGAATATATACATTTCCACATCGTCTGTTTCATATAAATAACAAACAAATAACATCTGGACAGCCGATTTGGATATCTTATTTTTTAATCCGGACAAAACACGTTCTGCTTTTTCCGGATCGCTTATCACTTCATAAGTTTCTGTAAAAAAGGGAACCATTACATCTTCCGTTACTATTTTTTGTGGAAACTGTTTCCGGGAAAAAGCATCAAAAACTGCAGTCAAAAGTCCCTCAAATGTTTTATCATATATAAAATACAACATAAATAGCAATACTCTTTTCAATCCTGAAAATTAATTTTCAGTTGCCTTTCATCTTCTTTTTTACGAGGCGTTTTTTCTGATAATATTTTTCTCACATATTCCGGATTTGCTTCGTGTACAGTAAAAGGAGCCAATTCATTACATGTAATAAAATAACGCGCCCGTTTCAATACGACACCCATTTTGCGCAGATGCTCGGAAGTCAGCCGTCCATATCTCCTGGAAGTAACTATCAGGTTTGCTGATTTTACTCCAACTCCGGGAATACGCAGAATCAACTCATAATCGGCAGTATTCACATCTACAGGAAAAAGTTCGGGATGACGCAAAGCATATGAAAGTTTCGGGTCAATATCCAAGTCCAAATCCGGATGTACATCATCTACAATTTCATCAACCTTGAACTGATAAAAGCGCATCAACCAGTCGGCCTGATAAAGACGATTTTCACGCACCAAAGGAGGAGTTGTCAATGCCGGCAAGCGAGTATCTTTATCATTCACAGGAATATAACCGGAATAATACACCCGCTTCATGGCCGGACGCTGGTACATGGCAGATGCTAAGTGCAAAATCTGCTTGTCACTTTCCGGCGTAGCGCCAATAACCATCTGCGTACTTTGTCCGGCAGGAGCAAAACGTGGGGCATGCCGAAATCTTTTCCGGTCTTCCTTACTCTCCAAAAATCCCTGCTGTATATAATGCATCGGACGAAAAACACTTTGATAATCCTTATCCGGTGCCAATATTTTCAAGCTTTCTTCTGTAGGAATTTCTATGTTGACACTCAAACGATCTGCATACAATCCAGCCTCTGCTACCAATTCCCGGCTGGCTCCCGGAATACTTTTCAAATGGATATAGCCATTATATCTTTGTACCAGACGCAATTCTTTGGCTACACGTACCAGACGCTCCATGGTATAATCAGGATTACGCACAACTCCGGAACTTAAAAACAAACCTTCAATATAATTTCTACGATAAAATTCAATGGTAAGTTCTACTATTTCCGACACAGAAAAGGTTGCTCTCGGCACATCATTACTCTTTCTGTTTACACAATAGGCGCAATCATACATACAATTGTTGGTCAACATGATTTTCAGGAGAGAAACACATCGCCCGTCTTCCGTAAAACTATGACAAATCCCCCACCCCGACGCAGAACCTAAAGTTTTGCCGGTATTCTTACGCGTAGTACCGCTTGAAGCACATGAAACATCATACTTTGCAGCTTCAGCCAGGGTTTTTAATTTATCAAAAATCTGGGGATTCATAGCTACAAACTTACGGGAAAAATTTGGATTTTATCTATGATTCTTTCGAATTTTTTTTTGAAGAAAAACAGCTTTTTTGGACATGAATTTAAACGAATTAAACGAATAAAGACGAATTTTTAAAATATTCTGATTCTAAAATTTGTTCTGATTCGTTTAATTCGTTTAAATTCGCGTCCAAAAAATATTCAGAATAAAATTACTCAAAAGTTAAGACAGCTTCAATATTAAACGATAATTCAACTCTATTTTTTTGTAATCAGTATGAAAATCAATTATCTTTGTTTTTAGAATAAAGGAAAACGAAATTTATGAAAAATATTTTTTATTTCGGATTGGTAATATGCTTATTGTTAACCTCTTGTAGCAAACAAATCCCCAAGGAAGCTGTCTTTCAAAATGATCCGGTATCTTTATCTCCGGACTATACGGCTTTGACTATTCCCTATAATATTACACCTCTCAACTTCAATATCAATGAAGATGCCCAGGCATATCTGACCCGGATTTATTCCGGAACAGGAAAGGAGATTATTATTTCCGGGAAAAAGGTGTGTATCGATGAAAAAAAGTGGAAAAACCTTTTATCAGAGAACAAAGGGGATACTCTATTAACAGAAATCTATCTGAAAAAAAAAGGACAATGGTTAAAATATCCTGCTATTAAGAATTTAATTGCCCCGGATGAAATTGATAATTATATTTCATACCGGTTGATTGAACCATCTTATGTTACTTATGAAGTAATGACCATCAGTCAGAGAAATCTGACAAATTTCAAAGAAACTGTGATATATAACAATGCTTTATTATCAGACGGAGATGACGGACAATGTGCCAATTGTCATTCCTATCAGAATTATTATAAAACAGGAAACATGCAAATGCATGTCAGACAACGATTAGGAGGAACTGTGATTGCAACCGGAGATAAGGTCGAAAAAGTCAACCTGAAAACAGATCATACCATTTCTCCGGGAGTGTACCCGTCATGGCATCCAACTGAAATGCTGATTGCTTATTCGACAAATTCCACCGGACAAAATTTCCATACCAAAGATCCTCAAAAAGTGGAAGTACTGGATACCGAATCCGACCTGATTCTGTATGATTTAAAAACCAATGAGGTATTTGACATTGCCAATGACAAAAATGAATTGGAGACATTTCCTTACTGGAGCGTAGACGGAAAATGCCTATATTATGTTTCTGCTCATTTTGAGAAAAAAACAGATGATATATACAATGATATCAGTGTAAATTTCCAACAAATCAAGTACAATATTTTCAGAAAACCTTTTGATGTAGCATCCCGTTCTTTCGGTACCACAGATACAATTTTCATGGCTTCTGATTATGAAAAAAGCGCTACTTTCCCCCGGGAATCTCCGGATGGTAAATATTTGTTATTCACGCTCGGAGATTATGGCAATTTTCATACCTGGCACAAAAGCAGTGATTTATATTTGATGAACCTCCATACAAAAGAAGTCAGAAGTTTGCAGGAAGTCAACAGTCCTGATGTAGAGAGTTATCATTCCTGGTCATCCAACGGCAGATGGATTATTTTCAGTTCCAGAAGAGATGACGGTTCATACACAAGGCCTTACATTGCCTATTTCGATAAAAACGGGAAAGCACATAAACCATTTATCCTACCACAACAAGATCCGGATTTTTACACCCAATTCTTTAAGTCATACAACATTCCTGAATTTATGGTTAAACCTGTGAAGACCTCCACCCGGGAGTTTGTGCAAGCAATAGAAAAGTCTCCTAAAAATGCCATTTACCATAATCCGGAGCAAAAGCCCGTTATAGAACAAAATACAAATGAGAAAGATAACTTCTATGACTAAATTTTTAACTCTCACTCCATAGTCTTCTGATCCTTAACAAAGAAGTAATAATACCAAAAAGTGTCCCCAAAAGACTGTTTAAAGATCTTTTTAGAATATTCTTCCGGTTGACTGGCATATTGTTGAGATAATTTTATCAGGTTTTCTAAACGCGCCACAATCTGCGGATCAAATTTGATATTACTTATATCCACTCTACCTTCCAAATAATCATAAAGCAATGCTGCTTCCTGGTAATGCACCGGAATCCGGTCATGATTTTTCACATACAAGAAAAACCTGGGCCAGAACAATTCAATATTTTTCAATAGCAGGCTGCATTGCAAAGAAAGCTCTGCCAATTCCGGAGTGCCACCCTGCATATATGCAAAATTATTCAGGATATAAAGTTCTATCAGGTTGCTGTCATTATCCAAAAGATCATTATAAGCCATTAAAGGTTTGATAGATATAAATTCCGGATCCTGATCCATAAGCTCCGGTTTATTGATATATTCCTGATATTTTTTAGCCCATTGCTTATGGAAGAGTGTCTTTGACAACACATCATTATATTTTTGAGCCAAAATATATTCTTTATTCAGCAAAGCACATTTTACCATGTATTTCAGATATTCCACCTTCATACCATATTCAACCATATCTTCCATACACCAGCGGTAACAAAAATTCACCTTACCATACTGGAAATAAAGCGCTTTGACTCCCAGATGCAACATTAATAAATTAGAACGAGGCGAGTTAAATGGAACCGACTCTTTGTTATAGTGAAACATTTTGTCTCCGGCCAAACCTAGTTTTTGCAATGCAAGATTTGTATCCATCATTATCAGGCGGGTTGGGTTTTCAGTTGATCGAGCGGCAATTTCTGCAACCTGTTTCCAGTCATTCTTTGAAATTGCCAAATCTATATCAATAGCTGTTCTGAAATTTTTATCTTCAAACGAATAATGATGTACACCCCAAAGTCCCAACAAATAAATGCAAAAGACAAGTATTGAAGATTTGCTTATTTTTTTGTTTGCCGGTTGCCGGAAAAGAAAAACACAATAAAATAACAGACTGAAAAATAATGCTATAAATGGTAACCATAGCACCAATTCTGCCCTGGTAAAATAAAATGCAGGAAGAGCAGCTATATAAATATATTCAAAACGCATCTGCGTATAATAATATCCGTAATATATGTAAGGTACCAGTCCTATAAAAAGGAATGTCAATGCAATGTTGATAAGAATATTTTTGTTTTTGTCTCTGAAGAAAGAAAACAGTTCGAATGCCACACACAGGAAAGCTGAAAACAGAGCATAAAATCCAAATAAAGGATAACCGGCTAAAACAAAAAGAGTAATTAAAACACCTCTGGTCAACCAGGAAGATATGGATCGATAAGCATACAAAAAGCAAAGGATAACAATAACTCCTAACATATTGGAATATACATACCCGGGCGATTTAAGGGTAAAAATTACATATCCTAACTCTGAAAAAGCCAGTAAAAGAGCCTGAGAAGGAATAAATGTAATTGGAAAAAACCTGGAAGGTATTTGATAAGTTTTGAATACAAGCCACTGAACAAGAAAAAGCATCAGTATAAATATAACACTTCCAAGCCAGGGATAATAAAAAAATTGTGTCAGAAAAGTACCACAATAAGTCAGAAAACCTCCGGCAGTTTTCATACTGTCATAAAAAAACAACTTTGTCGGCAGGAATAATGACAATTCCTGGATTTTCAATAGAAAATTTTTATTATGAATGGCCGTATAGTAACATGCCGTAAAAACAAAAAGCAGGACACACAGCCATCTGATACTTAAAGATAATGTCTTATCAGACAAGGAGAATAAAGCTTCATTTTTTTTTGTACTTTTTGAAGGAATTGTCTTTTTCATTCACTATGGATTTAAGATGACATAAGTGCAAAAATACGATTAATTCATGATTAATCAAAAACATTATTGTGTTGCATTCGTGGTTGGATTTCATCCGACTATTTCTCGCAATAACATCATCCAAATAAATTTGGCTTCTGTCTATTGCTTAACGAAATAGTTCTTTGCATATAAGCTGTATATTTTTTCAAAGATGGAATAAAAACACCTGTTTTCAGTATAAAACCCAAAAAATAATTATTTTTGCAATCATGAAACTACAATTCAAACTAATTGTCCTCTTAGTTCTTGTAAGCCTGATTTTTGCCTGCTCATATCAGATTTACTGGATCAACAGCATCTATGAAGACCAATCAGCAAAATTAGAGATCGATATTATGACTGCTATGAAAAATGCGGATATCAACAACCAAATCGATCCGGATTTCGAAAGTTATAATAATCAATTACAACTGGAACTTCTTCTACAGCATATCAATATTACCTCTTTTAGTGAAAAAATCGAACTATCATCTGGCAATATTATCCAAAGTATTCCTCCTGATACAACTGATATTAAAAGAAAAGACTATCATTCTTTTATTTTTCCCTATGATATTGAAGGAAAATATGCTTACAGGTTAAATGTCAAACAGCCCGGAGTTTTCATCCTCAAACAGATGTCCGGCACCCTTATTCTATCTTCCATATTGGTAATTTTACTGCTTATTACTTATTTTTATCTGATGAAAGTCATCCTTAAACAAAAAGCATTGGATGATGTTAAAAGTGATTTTGTCAATAATATGACACATGAATTAAAGACTCCTATTTCAATCGCATATGCTGCCAATGATGCTTTATTAAATTTCAGGATGATGGATGATCCGGAAAAAAGAGAACAATATCTTCGTATTTCCCAGGAACAGTTGATGCATCTGACAGGGTTGGTGGAACAAATATTAACTATGACGGTAGAAGAAAGAAAAAACCTGAAATTATCTTTCACAGATATCAATTTGCAGGATTTACTCCAATCACTGAAAAAACAATATGAACTGCATGCAAATAAGGAAGTACAAATAGATATAAAAGTAACTCCGGAAAACCTTTTTATTTATGCAGATAAAGTCCATTTCAAAAATATTATGTGCAATCTGATTGAGAATTCCATTAAATATTCCGGGGATAAGGTGCATATCACTTTATCTGCCTCAGTGACCATTAAAAGCTCAACATCTTGTACATGTATTTCCGTATCGGATAACGGCATCGGGATACCTGCAGCGTCTTTGCCCAAAATATTCGATAAATTTTACCGTGTCCCCACCGGAAATATTCATGATGTAAAGGGATATGGGTTAGGACTTTCTTATGTAAAAACAATTGTTGGAAAACATGGAGGGACAATCCGTGTGGAGAGCAAAGAAGGAGAAGGAAGTTGTTTTGTAATGGAAATACCGGGAAAAATTGAAAGTTGAAAGTTGGCTTACATCGAAATAATTAATTTTCAACTAATAAAAGCAAAGTTTATGGAGGAAATAACAAAATTACTGCTCGTAGAAGATGAACCCGCTCTGGCTATGATTATTAAAGATGTACTGGAAAAGGAAGGTTTTCATGTTGAATGGGCAGGAAATGGCAATATAGGATTAAAACTGTTCCATGAATTCAAACCGGATATCATTGTTACGGATATCATGATGCCACAATTGGACGGACTGAGCATGATTGGTCAAATCAGGCAAAATAACCAGGAGATCCCGGTCTTATTCCTAAGCGCTAAATCCAAAACAGAAGATGTGGTTCAGGGTTTCGAATCCGGAGGCAATGACTATTTAAAAAAGCCCTTCGGCATGGACGAATTGATTGTCCGCATCAAAGGGCTTTTAAACAGGAACCTGAGAAAGAAAAACGTTCAAACAATATATTTCATAGGAGATTATTCCTTCGATACCATTCATCAAACTTTAACATTTCAAGGCTCAGTTGAAACTCTCTCACATAGGGAGACTGCTATTCTTGAGCGTTTGTGTAAAAATCAAAACAATATCCTTGACAATAAATCCGTCTTGTTGGATCTATGGGGAGATGATGATTTCTTCAATACCCGCAGCCTCCATGTGTTCATTGTAAAATTAAGGAAAAAGCTTTCGCAAGACGAAAGGATTAAAATCATTAATATAAGGGGAACTGGTTACAAATTAATTTTCTAAATAAAAACGGACGGGTATGGTAAAATAAACAGGAACTGCAATCCCATTTTGTCTGCCGGGAATCCAGTTTTTCATACCTTTCACTACCCGGATGGCTTCTTTGTCGCAAGTTGCAGAGAGCGAACGAATGACTTTTACATCTCTGATGGCTCCGTTTTCTCCGACAACAAAACGAAGGATGACTCTTCCATTGGTTCCATTTTCCACATCTACTGCAGGATATCGCAGATTTTCAACTAAATAACGGTTTAATTCCTTATCTCCTCCAGGATAAGAAGGCATTACATCTGCAAATTCACGAATCTCTACCGGGGGTTTCTGAACGGCTGTTATAGTCTGGACATTTTTCAGATCCCGGGGATTTACAGCATCCGGATCCTGACTCCCCTCAATCGTTTCCGTAAAAATAATCGCTTTGGAATCTTTAATTTCGTCCATCGTCAATAAATCCTCATCCATATTAGCCGCTTGATCCGGCACATAAGCCGTGTACTTGATTGTTTCTTTCAAAGGAGGTTGTGTAACCGGTTCCTGTACAAATTGTTGTTCAGGTTTGGGGTCAGAGATATTGATTGTATTCATAACAACTGTCCGGTTGATATGAAAATCATCCGTATCTGCCTGCACATTCATTCTATTAAACAATTTGACAGAAAAGATAACAGCCAGGATAGCTGCAATAACAATAAGTACTGCTGTCAGGTGCCTGTCGGAAGATTTCTGGCGAAGAATATAGGCCCCATAATTTTTATTTCTTCCTTCGAATATCAGTTCGCACCAGGTTTGCGAAGTTAAATTAACATCTCGGGTCATTGTAGTAGATTTTTAAAGTGTTAAACTTCTAAAGAAACTTTTCTCTCTTTTGTATTGCAAAGAAAGGCACAAAAGAGAGAAAACTATGTTTCCAAAATACTACTTAGTGTTACCGAGTGTTAACAGCTAATAGTTTTATTATAAAGGATATTCTTCAAATGCGTATAAAACAGTAGAAAGGTAACGTTCGCCTGTATCCGGAAGTATGACAACAATATTTTTATCTTTATTTTCCGGTAATTTTGCTAATTGCATGGCTGCATATACAGCTGCTCCGGAAGAAATACCAACCAATAATCCTTCTTCCTGCGCCAACTCGCGACTGGTACGGATAGCATCATTGTTGCTAACCTGAATAATCTGATCGACAACAGAAGCATCATATGCTTTAGGAATAAATCCGGCTCCGATACCCTGAATTTTATGAGGTGCCGGTTTACCACCGGAAAGTACAGGAGAATCTGTTGGTTCAACTGCAACTACCCGGATTCCAGATTTATGTTCTTTCAGAGCCTCTCCCGCTCCGGTGATTGTTCCTCCAGTGCCTACTCCGGCAACAAATATATCAACCTTTCCATCAGTATCCCTCCAGATCTCTTCACCTGTCGTTTTTTTATGAATGGCCGGATTAGCCGGATTTTCAAATTGCTGTAAAATGATAGCTTTCGGATTTTGATCTCTTAACTCTTCCGCTTTCGCAATAGCGCCTTTCATTCCTGCCGGCCCGGGAGTCAATACTATATTTGCGCCCAATGCTTTCAACAAATTACGGCGTTCGATGCTCATTGTTTCGGGCATAGTCAATGTCAACTTATATCCTTTAGCCGCAGAAACAAATGCTAAACCAATCCCTGTATTTCCACTGGTAGGTTCAATCAACTCATTCCCTGGCTTTAAGAGTCCTTTTGCTTCCGCATCTTCTACCATGGCCAAAGCAATACGATCCTTGACACTGGATGCCGGATTGAAATATTCTAATTTTCCTATCACATGAGCATGTAATCCGTGTTTTTTATTAAAGTTAGAAAACTCCAACAAAGGAGTATTTCCGATTAAATCAGTCAGTTGTTTTGCTATCTTTGCCATATACTTCAATATTATTTAAATGTTTATAAATATCAGATTTCCTAATTCACTTACAAAGGTAAGGTTTGGTTTTGATGTTTCAAAATACAACAAAAATAAGAAAAAAGTGTTCAAAAATATATTTGATTGATAATTCTACCTAAATGATTTCATTTTAGAATTCCTTATTAACATAAAAAAACTATATTTACACTCTCAAACCAATAGGGAAATAATAATCATATAACTTTATAACAAATAATCATGAAATTACTATCTTGTAAAAGCGTAATGCTATTCATTTTCATTTCGTTGTTTATTTACCTGCCCATACAGGCAGATACAAACAATCTGCAAACATCTTCTGTCTTTCAGGTTAATCAACCGGATTATCAAAAAAGTCCCTATACGGGAATGACCCGTAAACACTGGATCGATGCAGGAAGATATCTGTTGGAAGGAGCTTTCAGCTATGTACAATCATTAGACGATCCCATGGCATTCCCGAAACAGCCAGGAATCAGTTACCCAAGAAACTATGTACATAATCCTACCGAAAAATTAGAAGGACTTTGTCGTACGTTGTTTATTGCAGCCCCACTTCTGAAAGAAAATCCGGATTTAACAATCCATAATATCAAAGTGGCCGATTATTACCGTCATCAACTGCGTCAACTGATCAATCCTGAAAGTGAATCATTTATCAAACTACGGCCTTCTAATGGTGGTCCGGCACAAGTATTGGTTGAATTTGGGGCTTTATCCATTTCTTTATTTGTTATTCCTGACATTCTCTGGGAACCTTTGACCAAAGAAGAAAAAGACAAACTGGCTAAGACCATGATCAGCTATGGAGATGGCCCTACAGTACCTTCAAACTGGAAATTTTTCAACATTTTTGTATTGAGTTTTTTCAAAGCTCAAGGATATGAAGTCAATGAAAAGTTATTGGTCGAATATCTTGACAAATCATTGGATCACTACCGTGGAGAAGGCTGGTATAATGACAATCCTGCCTACGATTATTACAGCATGTGGGCATTCCAAATGTACGGACCGGTTTGGTCGGAACTTTTCGGAAAAATTTATTATCCTGAATATGCTCGGAAATTCGAAAAAAATCTGAGAGATATGGTTGACAACTATCCGTATATGTTCAATAAAGACGGAAAAATGATCATGTGGGGACGTAGTATTACTTACCGCTTCGGATCTGTCATTCCCTTGGCATTAACCGGTTGGCTGAATGATTCCAAGATCAACTACGGATGGTTTCGCCGTATAGCATCCAGCACCATGCTCCAATTTTTGCAACACCCGGAATTTTTGAAAGACAATGTCCCGACCCTGGGATTCTATGGAGCTTTTGAACCTTGCGTACAAGGATATAGCTGCCGGGGAAGTGCTTTCTGGTGTGGAAAAGCATTCCTTAGTTTATTATTACCGGAGAATAATATTTTCTGGTCGGCCACTGAAAATGAAGGAGCCTGGGAAAAAGAATTAGCCAAAGGAAATGTGTACAACAAATTTCAGGCAGGTTCAAATATACTCTTAACCGATTACCCCAATAGTGGCGCCTCGGAAATCAGAGCCTGGTGTCACGTTCCGTATATTCCGGCATGGGAAAAATTCAGGGCCAGTGAAAACTACAATCGTCTTGCGTATAACAGTGAATTTCCATGGATGGCCGACAGTTTAGCTAATGGAGTGTCCATGAATTATGCCATCATAAACAAAGATAAACAATGGGAAGTATTGCGCTTATACACTTTCCGTAAATTTGAAAACGGTATTTATTACCGGGATGCTGTAGTAGAAACCAATCAGGATATACAATTCCAACTTGCCGATATACCTCTTCCCAATGGTATTTTAAGAGTTGACAAAGTAAAATCGCCTATTGCCACAGATATACGTCTGGGCCATTATTCTTTACCGGAATTTGATCAACCTATCAATCAAAAAACAAGTAAAGTTCAGAAACAACAAGCATCCATTATAGGCAACGGATTATATCAACAAGCTATGATATCTCTCCAGGGATGGAAAAATATGGAATTTATAGAAGGGGAAAATGTACATCCGGAAAGCAAAAAATGTGTAGTAATAAATGCCGTAGACAATCTGCCTGCCGGAGAAAAAATATATATCACTCTCCAGTTGTGGAAAAAAGGCAATGAAAGTTTCAGTACTAAAGAATTAAGTCCTGTTAAATCAGCAAAAATACAAAAAGAAGGTAAATCTGTGGAAATCACCCTGCAGGATGGTTCAAAAAAAGTAGTTGAATTTTCTTAAATATACATGTAATTCGCAATTTATCTTGTAAATTTGCAGAAAAACAGAAAACCGTTAAAAGTTAAGAGTTAAGAATTATAAGTTTGTTTGCTTTAATTCTTAACTCTTAAT
>JAVBMQ010000089.1:0-10663 GCA_031552335.1 Bacteroidales bacterium
AAATGGCAGACTACCGCTATGGGGCAACTTGGGTTAGATCTGAGTATGTTTAATAATCTTTGGTCTCTTAGTGCAGAAGTTTACACTTCCGAAACGCGGGACTTGCTTACACGTAAGCCATTGAATGATATTGCCGGATTGGAATATTACTGGAATAATGACGGAACACTTCAAAATAAAGGCTATGAAATATCCACGAATGTTCGTTTTGTCAATACCCGTGATTTGAAGATGGATTTTGGAGCATCCATAGGTCATTATAAAAATGAAATTACTTCATTAAACTCAGGGTCTTTCATTACAGAGGTTGCCGGAGCTGAAATATTAACAGAAAAAGGTCAACCTGCCGGAGTTTTTTATGGATATAAGACAAAAGGGGTATTTTCAACCAGAGAGGATGCTGCAACTGCAAATTTGGCTATCATGGATAATACCGGAGCCAGAATTCCGTTCGAGGCTGGTGATGTCTATTTTGAAGAAGTGGAAAAAAACGGTATAATTGATGAAAATGATAAGCAGATCATTGGAGATCCTAATCCGGATTTTTATGGAAATTTCAATTTGAATGTAACGTTTAAACGCTTTACTTTTGGTACATTATTCACATATTCTTATGGTAATGATGTATATAATGCGTTGCGTGCAAATCTGGAATCCGGTAGTCAGATTTACAACCAGTCTACATCGATGCAAAACCGTTGGGTTGCCGGCGGACAGGTTACATCTGTTCCCCGGGCTACTTATGGAGATCCGATGGGCAATGCCCGCTTCTCGGATCGTTGGATTGAGGATGGTTCTTATCTGAAATTTAAAACCATATCTTTGTCTTATGACTTGCCGCTCAATCTGACATTCCTTCAGGGAATAACAGTTTGGGGTGCTGTTAATAATATTTATACATTTACCAGGTACCTGGGATCTGATCCGGAGTTTGCTTATGGAAATGCAGTGTTATATCAGGGTGTGGATGCCGGATTGATTCCTCAAACCAGGTCATTCAATGTGGGAGTAAAAATTAAATTATAATTGTCAATTTTCTATCTATGAAACTTAACATAAAAACAATAATTCCCTTTTTTCTGGGAATCATACTCCTTACACTGGGATCATGTGAGGATATGCTTGAAACGGATTCAAACCGGGTGGCTTTCGAAAACGACAACCGGATAAAAAATCCGGATGATGCTTTTTATATTATCAGTGGAATACTTCAGGAACTTCGTAAAGTAGGAGACCGGTATATAATTATGGGTGAATTGAGGGGAGACCTGATGACTATTTCTCCGGAAAATGCATCTGTTTCCCTAAAAGAAATTTATGAATTTCAAACTACCTCAAATAATGACTATAGTGATCAACGGGATTATTATAATGTGATTAATAATTGCAATTATGCTCTTCAGAAAATGGATACTTCTCTTGTTTCCCGTGGACAAAAGGTTATGGTGCCTGCCTATGCGGAGATTAAGGCTATGCGGGCCTGGACTTACTGGCAGATGGCTCAGATTTTTGGAAAAGTCAAGTATCTCGAAGAACCTGTTTTGAGTCTGGAGTCTTCATTGAAAGAATATCCTGATATGGGTATGGATGATTTGGTTGCTAAGTTGGTTGCTGATTTATTACCTTATTCCGGTGTCAAAATAAATAATAGTCAAAATCTGAATTTATCTCCGGATTATTCTTATTCGATTCAGATACCAATGCTTTTGGGTGATTTATATTTGTACCAAAATAATTATAATCATGCTGCTACGATGTACTTTATTGCTATGAGTACAGGCAACAATAATGACTCACCTTATTTATTGAATGGATATGTCAGTAGTTGGACAGATAAAACGTTTATGAATGTAACAGCTAATCATCCGAATAGTTATAGTAATGAAGTGATTTCTGCCATGTCTTTTACTCAGGAGGCCAAAGATTTATATAGCAGAATGATTAACCTGACATATAATGATAAGGCATCATTACTACCAGCGGAAAATTACATCAAAACGATGAGAAATGTTACCTATGTTGATATAGACAAATCTTCTAAACTTACATATACTACAGGTGATTTAAGGGGATATGTACCAGCATCAACCGACAGAGCCCAAATAGGGGATGCTTACTACTATGTTGATTTGCTTAATGGAGCAGTATCTCAACCTATGATTTACAAATTTTATAATGCTAAGAGTACATCAACAGGATATGATCCGAGTAATAATTTGATTAAAGATGGTCTGTCTTATCTCAGTTCTATTAGCTTGTATCGTCAGCCGCATCTTTATCTGCGTTATGCACAGGCTGTGAACAGGGCAGGTAAGCCTACTTTGGCTTATGCTGTACTGAAATATGGATTGACACATGCTACTGTTATTGATTCTCTGAAAGTTAACCAATCAGAAATAGCAGGCGAAGCTTATACCAATATTCCTAACTCTTTCGACGGCAACATCGCTTCTATGTCCCGTGGCCTGGGAACGGGTGTTGCACGAGACTCCATCTATTATATTATTCCTGAATATACAAGTACTCAGGATTCTATAGAATGGGTTGAAGATCGTATCCTGGAAGAGCTGGCAGCCGAAACACCTTTCGAAGGAAACCGTTTCTTCGATTTATTATGTGTCTCCCGTCGTCGCCCGAATCATCCGGAATATATGGCAGACAAAGTTTCGGCTAAATACGCCGACCCTGCTGCAATGAAAGCGAGGTTGATGAATATGGATAATTGGTTTATAAAATAATTGATAGTTATCAATTAAATTTTTAATTTATGCCGGGAATCACAAAGAAAGAAGTCGCCAATCTACAAGGTAAAAAAGTTTTTGTTTTCAGGTTCTCTAACAACTCAGAAGCTTATGTGGAATTGATTAATTATGGGGCGACTCTTATTTCTGTTGTGGTTCCCGATAAATTTGGGAAAAGAGAGAATGTAGTTCTCTGTTATGAAAATATAGAAGATTATTTTTCTGATTCATTTTATCTGGGTTCAACAGTTGGGCGATTTGCAAATCGGATTGCAGGGGCTCAGTTTAAAATAAATGGGAAAACATATTGGTTAGATAAAAATGACGGAAGCAATTCCAACCATGGAGGTTTTCATGGATTTAATACCAAAGTCTTTGATTGTGAAATTCAAAATAATAAAATTATTTTCTTTTATGAAAGCAAAGATGGAGAAGGTGGCTTTCCCGGAAAGCTGAATTTTTCTGTCACATATTCTTTTTCCGAAAATAATGAATTGAACATTGAATATAAAGTCATTTCAGATAAAGAGACAATATTCAATCCGACTAACCATGCCTATTTTGATTTATCTGCAGGAAAATCTGATCCTTTGGATAATGAGTTGAAGGTATTTGCTGATAGTTATCTCGAATCAAATAATCAATTTCTTCCTACCGGCAATATCCTGCCTGTTGCGGGTACTCCTTTTGATTTTTCCCAATACAAAGAGATCGGAGAATTAATGCTTTTGAAAAAAGAAATTCTGGAAGGATATAATACTTATTTTATTGGGAAAAAGACACCATCCGGGATGTCTCGTTTATTAGCATCTTTAAAGGATAATTGTTCCGGTAGGATATTACATGTTTATTCTGATATGCCGGGTGTACAGTTTTATACAGGAGATTATCTTTCTGCTCCACACAAACCATTTGCGGGACTTTGTCTTGAAGCACAGTCATATCCGGATGCTCCTAATCACCTGCACTTTCCATCATGTCAACTTTCTCCTGATTCAAATTATACTTATCATATTCAATATAAATTTGAGATTGACTCTCCGGAAAGTAAATAAAAAGGAAGTTAACGAAGCCTTGCATGGGATTATCCGTCCGGGCCGCCCCCTACAGGTTTTATAATGTGAATTTGATTCCTGCAAAATAACTTCTCGGATACATCGGACCGTAAATGTATCTGGAATCACGATTAGTACCTTTGTCAAAATCATCCTGATAGGAATTGAATATATTTTTCATTCCGGTATATAATTCCAGTCCGAAATTGTTTTTTAATTTGAACGTATAGGATATCTTGGCATTGGCATCGAAAAAATCAGGAGTTGTTTCAAGCCTGTCTTCCGGAATGTATCCTGCATAGTGTTGAGAGAGCATTGTTCCTGTGTAGGTTCCTGAAAGAGAAATAGTCAGGTTTTTTACGGGAGTCATCAAACCTGTGAAGTAACCATAATTGTCAGGTGTTCGCAACATTTTTTTTGTAGGAGCCACATTTTCACTCCAGGGTTTGGGAAGTTCTTTGTAATTACTGTTCTGGAACGTAAAACCGGCCTGTATTTGATAGTTTTTATTGAAGGCTACTTTCCCTTCCAGATTGATTCCTTTTACTATAGCTCCTGAAGTATTAGTTTTTTCATGTATCAGGTTGCCGGAAGCATCAGTACCTTTATAAATTTCGGTGAATACGTCTTTTAGATTGGTATAGAATCCTTCTATCAATAGATTAGTCTGTATGGAACCAAACGAATGATATAAATCTATGGATCCACTGTAACTACCCGAACGTTCGGGTTCCAGATCAGGATCCAGTTGCATTAAAATTACGTCTCCTCCGACAGCAGAAATATGTAAGTCTTCCGAGAAGGTCTGAGGAGCACGGAATCCTTCGGAATAGCTAACCCTCAGGCTGATATCATCTATGGGGTTGTAGCGGAAATTAATACGGGGACTGAAAACAGGATCTTTCATCATGTTGTGTTTATCCAAGCGAGCGCCTAACAGAATACTGTATTGTTTATTTTTCCATTCATTTTGTAAAAAAACGCTTCCCATTCGCATGATCTGATGTGTGTAACGATCATATCCGGATGCTTCATCCTGCAGTTCATCAAAATTATACTCAATTCCACCAATCAGATTAGCAGGCATAAACCAGAGTTTCTCGAAATCATATGAATATTGAGCTCCGGCATCAGCGGTTAAATCTGTAGTCGTTCCGTATGCATTAAGATCGTGTCCGGCTCCATAATAACTTTTCCGGTCGGTGTATTGACATGAACCATAAACACTTATTTTTTGCCTGTGATCAGAAGAATAAAGATCATATTTAACACCCCCTCCGTTGATATCCTGGTCTGTTTGTTCTGTGATGTCTGTTTCATGAGGAGGCAGGTTCAAATTGTTTCCACCTCTCCGGAATTCCCGGATGTTATGATATTCCAGAGTTAATTTTGATAAGTCCGTTGGTTTGTAGAACCCCCTGAACCCGGTGGTGGATCCTGTGATTTCCGGCAGTTCGGTAAAACCATCATTGTCGGCATCATATGCATTCCTGTGATTGATGTTTCCAAAGATGTATACTCCGGCATTGTTGTCTTGATTGATTAAAGAAGCATTCATACTTGTGATGTTCTCTGCCGAACTTCCGCCTATCATAGTAAAGTCATGGGCAATCATACCGGAATTTTTAATGGGTTCTTTAGTGATGATATTGATAATTCCGGCAATAGCATTTGAACCATAAAGTGCAGAGCCTCCTCCACGGATTACTTCTACGCGATCTACCATTGCTGCCGGAATCTGTTCAATGCCATATACTCCTGTTAAGGCGCTGACGATTGGGCGGCTATCAATCAGTATTTGGGAATAGTGTCCTTCCAGACCGTTGATTCGAACCTGCTGGAATCCACAGTTCTGACAATCATTTTCTACCCGGAGACCAGGAATATAGCATAATCCTTCTGCCAGGTTGTTGGAATTAGTCAATTCCAATGTTTTCGGACTTAGCACACTGACCACAATCGGAGTTTCTTTCCGGGAAGTTTCATGGCGATTGGCTGTAACCACAATTTCTTCCAGGTTTAATGATTCTTCAGGAAGAATAAGTGTTATTTCACGAGATCTTTCCGGACCGAGTTCTACATTTTGTTCTACAGGTCTGTAACCCATGGCCCTTGCAATGATGGTATAGTTTCCTTCTTTTAGTTTTGGTAGCTTAAAATGACCTTCTTCATCACTGGTTGTGCCGATAGATGTCCCTTTAACTCCGATAGAAACAAATGGCAGATGCTCTTTTTTTACGTCCAGCACATGACCCTTTATTTCATAATTACTGTTATTGGCGTAACTTATTGTTGCTATGCAAAAGCATAACAATAGGATATATGTTGATTTCATTGGATGTTTATTGATATAAATAAAACATGTCAAAATTGTGATTAATGATAAGAAAAGATTGAATATATGGGTTATTCAGGCGAAAGGAGGTCCTCTCAGGGATAAAAAATCTGTCTTATCAGATAAGATATGTGCCGGATGATAAATGGCATAAACCGGATCACAGGATTGAACAAATCTTTCAAAAACCGGCGGAAGTATTTTTCCGGATGTAAGATAATGTGACAGGTGAGATATCAGTTCGATTTGTTTGGTGGAATGTCCGTCGTTGTCCGAACTATGATTTTTATTCTGAGATGGGTGGGAGTGGACGATAGTTACCCCATTAATTACGTGACTGTGCGTAAAGAAGGTGATGCTGTAAAAGTAACAGGCGAATATGGCAAATAATGAAAATGCCAGACAACTTCTTATGGTTTTATTGGGGGACAATCCGTAAATATTTATGCTTTTTCGTTTTTTAGGCTGTAAAGTTACAATTTAAAATCTTTCTAAACAAGAGAAAGCTCTGCCTTAACTTTTCTGAAGTAATATTTTAGTACTGGCATATTTATTTTTAAGGTGTGTTTTATATGTTTAGTATATTGAAAATTAAATTTCTTTCATTTTATGTTACATTTATTTGGATTACATTTCTCTGTATACTATATTTGCATGTAAGAACACTGTGAATAATTTTAATAATGAATGAATTCCAGATTATATAAATACATCAAACAATGAAAAAAATAACTTTATCAATAGTTTGCATATTATTTACCCTACAACTTAAGTCTCAGTTTTTTGTAAACTATTCCATTGGATATGGAACATATGAAATGGAAAATGCTCATTATTTATTGGAAGAAGTGATACAATCACTTAGATATCCGTTAAATGAGCTGGATGTTCAGGTGGTAGATGATTTTCCTGGACATTTGACTCATACACTTGAGTTAGGGAATAAAAATCATCATACTGAGATTGGATTTAGAAGCACCTTTTATACCACAGGGGCGAAGTTGTCATATGCAGATTATTCAGGTTTTTTTGAATATACGATTACAGCCCGGGGATTTCGGGAGGCTTTATTTTTTCGCTACCTTTCTGCTAATTTGCTTTCTGGTAATAATAACTCTGAACTCTCATTTTTTATAGATCTCTCTCCTGCCATAGTTTTCTCAAAAATAGAAGATAAGACCATATTAGGATTGTATAATTCGGAGTCTCATAAAACAGAACAAGTCAAAAATGATGGAGGGAAAAAAGAAGAAAACCTGCTTTCTCTCATGCCATTATTCGGGTTTAAATATTTTCCTAACAAACATATTGCTGTAAATTTAAGCGCTGGCTATGATTGGAGTTTTGATATGGATGATTGGGGAACTTTTCAGAAATCAAATTTGATTGAATGGAATGGTTTCCGGCTCTTTAGCGGAGTTTCATATTATTTTTAATGTTATGGTGTAGTATGTATTTTATTGTATCTTTTTGCCGAATAAAATTTGCACCTGAATACATAAAAAAAACTGCTACCCGGCTTTTGGGCAGCAGTTTTTTTATGTGGATTCAGTTAATATAATCCTTTTATTCGTCAAATACAGATTTACCTTTTACCATTTGTTTAACAGAATTAATGATACCTGTATCTACTTCAGTTGCTTCATATTCCGACATAATCAGATTGTCGATGGATTTGTAAAAATCACTACCACTTCCCCAAATAGCTTTGAAGATCAGGTGATCTAATAATCCGGCTTTTCTTGTAATCATTTCAACGATTGTACTTGGAGTATAAGCATTAGAAGAAATAACAGAATAAGTCATACCTTCAGTGCTGGGAACAACTCCTATAACTACCCCATGATAGCCGTTTTTTTTGATTTGGATAGTGTCGGTAGTATTACCTGTAAGATATTTCATGGCGCCGGAAGTGGCTTTCATGATTTTAACAGGATATTTATCTCCCAACTTTTGTTTTAATAATTCAGCAACTTGTTCGAGGGAAATTTCTTTTCCCTCAATTTTGTACATTCCCATAACTGTAATTTTTTAAAGTATTAATAAGAGTGCTGCAAATGTACAAAATAAAAAGTATTTTATAAAGAACTATAATTTTTTTATTCCTTTGGTTTGACTTTTATTTGTTACTTCCATAATGCTGATGGCGAATCCGCCTCCGGGAGCCGACTGTTGTGTCAGTTTGGATTTATTATTGACAATTACTTTCCGGATAGTGTAAACTTGCGGATTAGTTTTGTAATGGGCTTCTTTAGCATCAGCGTAGATGGTTGCGATGTATTGTTTACCCGGATCTAAAAAATCAAATGTAAAACGGGACAGATGTCCTTTTTCTCCGGATACATTACCTATGAACCAATCATTACTTCCTTTGGCTTTGCGTGCAATTGTGACGTATTTTCCAGGTTCGGCTTCTAAGTATTTACTTTCATCCCAGTCAATTGCCACGTCTTTGATGAACTGGAATGCATCAGGGAAACGATTGTAATTTTCAATCAGGTCTGCAGCCATTTGTAACGGACTGTACATGGTAACATACAAAGCTAATTGATTGGCTAATGTGGAATTAACATGAGAATGATTGTTTGGATTGATTTTGGATATATCCATTTCAAAAATTCCCGGTGTATAATCCATCGGACCACCGATCAGGCGTGTAAACGGTAAGATCGTTACATGATTGGGCTTGCTGCCGCCAAAAGCCTGATATTCTGTTCCTCTGGAGGATTCGTTGCCTATCAGGTTCGGGTAAGTACGGCAGATCCCTGTCGGACGTGTAGCCTCATGTGCATTAACCATAATTTTATATTTAGCGGCTTTTTCTATCGCGTATTGGTAATGATTGTTGATCCATTGGCTGTAATGATATTCTCCCCGGGGAATAATATTGCCCACATAACCACTTTTTACGGCATCATAACCATTGTCTTTCATAAATTGATAAGCTTGATCTATATGGCGTTCATAGTTTCGGACTGAGGCGGATGTTTCATGGTGCATAATTATTTTGATACCTTTACTTTGGGCATAGCTGTGAATTCCTTTTACATCAAAATCGGGATATGGGGTAACAAAGTCGAATACATAATCTTTTGATTTACCAAACCAGTCTTCCCAACCAATATTCCAACCTTCCACCAATACAGCATCGAAACCATGCAGAGCGGCAAAATCAATATATTCTTTTACATGCGCTGTATTAGCTCCATGCCGGCCACTGGGTTTGACTTTTGTATAGTCTGTAACTCCCAGTTGTACACTTGGCAGTTCGTTTGTATATGCCCAATCGCTTTTCCCGGTGATCATTTCCCACCAGACGCCTACATATTTGCAAGGCTTGATCCAGGAGGTATCTTCAATTTTACAGGGCTCATTCAGGTTGAGGGTGATGCGGGATGCCAGGATGTCTCTTGCATCATCACTGACAATGATGGTGCGCCAGGGCGATTGACAGGGAGCCTGCATATGTCCTTTGCTACCGTTTGCATCCGGAGTAAGCCAGGATTCAAAAATAAAATTCTTATCATCCAGGTTCAAGTGCATACAGCCGTAATTGATGAGGGCGGCTTCATGTAAATTGATATACAAACCATCATCTGTTTTTAACATCAGCGCTGTTTGGACTCCGGTTGGGGAAAATGGTGTTTGGGATGAATTAGGAGTAATAGCCTGTTTCATCAGTCCCCGGATTTCCGACAACCGGGAAGTGGTATAATCATATTCTTGTGTATCATAATCTCCCGGAATCCAGATGGCAGTGTGATCTCCGGTCATGGCAAACTGGCTTCGTTCTTCCTTGATAACAAAATAAATCAAATTGTTTTGCTGTGGAAATTCATACCGGAATCCCAATCCGTCATCAAAAAGACGAAACCGGATTTGTATGCGCCGGTTAGTCGTGTTTTGATCTAAGATCACCAGTAACTCGTTGTAGTGATTACGGATATTTTTGCTTTCTCCCCATACCGGTTGCCAGCTTTCATCAAAAACAGATGTGTTTGTATGCGCTATTTGAAAATGCTTGTACAAAGATGTTTTTTCATCAGCCTCCAGGGCGGGATTACCTTCCGGAGAGAAATCATAAAATTCCCGGGACGCAGCCTCCTGCATTAATTCGATTCCGAGCTTACTGGGTTTTATTACTTCTTTTCCTTTGTAGGATAGGCTATAAGTTGGCTCTCCATTGGCTGTCAGAGTAAATACCATTTTCAGCAATCCATTGGGCGACTGTAGATTTTGTGCCTGTAAGACTTGTACGAATAAAATCAACAAGATAATCAATTGTACTTTTTTTAATGCGACTTTCATGATATATTTTTTATTTGATGAAATATACTTTGCAAAACATTGTTCCTGTTTATTCACTGATATATAGTTTATATTCACCCGGGAGTAACTCAATGTCAAGATAATCTCCGGAGGTAGTAATGGTATGTCCGGAGAAATAATCTTTCCATTGAGTTTTTTTCCCAAGGTATACATTTTTAGTTAAAGGGATCACATCAAAATTAGCAATAGCACAGATATTCTCT
>JAVBMQ010000020.1:0-6294 GCA_031552335.1 Bacteroidales bacterium
GATGCCGGTAAAAAAGCGGGGGATTTCTTCACACCTGCCGAGGTTTCTTCATTACTTGCTAAATTAACCAAAAGTAATCCGGGTGCGCGGATCTGCGACCCTACATGTGGGTCTGGCTCATTGTTAATTAAAGCTGGAAAAGAAATCGGCAGTGACAATTTTTCTCTTTATGGACAGGAACTTAATGGTAGTACATGGGCATTAGCCATGATGAATATGTTCCTGCATGGATTCGATAACGCTACTATTCGCTGGGGCGACACTTTGCGTTCCCCAAAACTATTAGAGGGTGATAAACTGATGAAGTTTGACACAGTAGTAGCAAATCCTCCGTTCTCATTGGATAAGTGGGGTGCCGACGAAGCCGAACATGATCAATACAACCGCTTTTGGAGAGGTGTTCCACCAAAGAGCAAAGGCGATTGGGCTTTTATCAGCCACATGATAGAAGTAGCCTATGAAGGACGGGGAAAAGTGGGAGTAGTAGTTCCCCATGGCGTATTGTTCCGTGGTGCCGGTGAAGGTAAAATCCGTCAAAAAACAATTGAAGAAAATTTACTGGAAGCCGTTATCGGATTACCTGCTAATTTATTTTTTGGTACTGGTATTCCGGCTGCTATTGTTATTTTCAACAAAGGAAAGAAAACAGATAATGTATTATTTATTGATGCCAGCAAGGAATTTGAATCAGGGAAAAACCAAAACAAATTACGGCCGCAGGACATTGACCATATTGTAACTACTTATCGCAATTTTACGGAGGGAAAACTGAAAGAAGGAGTTGCGGATAATAAATATGCCTATGTGGCTACACCTGCTGAAATTACCGAAAACGACTACAACCTCAATATTCCTCGCTATGTCGATACCTTTGAGGAAGAAGCTGAAATTGATATTCCGGCAGTACAACAGGAAATTGATAAATTGGAAAAGGAACTGATTGAGGTTCAAGGTAAAATGAAAGAGTATTTAAAAGAGTTAGGATATTAAAACCGAAGGAATGATGAAAGACGATTTATCAAGAAAGCATCTCTCTATATTTGAACAAATAAGGAGAATCGATGAAAATGGGATAGAGTTTTGGACGGCAAGGGATATGTCAAAAGTATTGGAGTATTCGGAATACCGGCATTTTCTTCCTGTAATGGAAAAAGCAAAAGAAGCGTGTAGGAATAGTAATCAGAAGGTCTCAGATCATTTCGAGGATATCCTCGAACTGATCGAAATTGGGAAGGGAGCTAAACGCCCGAGTGAGTCTGTCAAATTATCTCGCTATGCTTGCTATCTAGTTGTGCAGAACGCTGATCCGTCAAAGGAGGTGGTAGCGAACGGACAAACTTATTTTGCCGTACAAACACGTATTGCGGAAATCAAACAGATGGAAGAATATGTCCAATTGAGCACGGAAGATGAAAAACGTTTGTTTTTGAGAAATGAATTAGCGAGACATAATATAGAGTTGGCAGATGCTGCAAAAAATGCAGGTGTAATTGAGCCGGTTGATTATGCCATTTTTCAAAACCATGGATATATGGGACTTTATGGAGGCTTAGGGGCAAAAGATATTCATGCAAAAAAGGGATTGAAGAAAAGTCAAAAAATTCTTGATCACATGGGAAGTACTGAACTTGCAGCAAATTTATTCCGAGCTACACAAACGGAAGAGAAACTTCGTCGCGAAAATATTAAAGGGAAGAAAAATGCCAATAAAACACATTACGAGGTGGGTGCGAAAGTGCGTAAAACGATAGAGGAATTAGGAGGAACAATGCCTGAAAATTTACCTGTAGCTGAGAGTATTAAGAAAATTGAAAATAAAGAAAAGAAACGTTTGGATAAGAAGTGAAAATTGATTTAATGGAATGATCAATAACATTCGTTTTGAAAATATGCAAGCATTGTTTTTCTCAGGCGACATACACGGAGAATTCGAAACTTGTGCTAAGTTGAATGAATTTATGGCTTTTAGGAATTATAAACGATGAAACGAATTAGCAACATACCGCAAGGATACAAAAATGGTCCGCTAGGAATTATTCCGGAAGAGTGGAAAACTGTTTGCTTTGAAGATATTGCGCATATTGATAAAGATAGTTTGACAGCGAAAACGCCTGTTGATTATGAATTCGATTATGTATCACTATCTGATGTTGATAGTGAAGATTTTAAGATAGAAACAACGAGGCAGGCTTTTAAAACGGCACCTTCTAGAGCAAGAAGAATTGTAAATAAAGGAGATATTCTCTTATCAACAGTTCGACCAAATCTTCAAGGATTTTCTATAATAAAAAACGATGTTAAAAATCTAATTGCCTCAACGGGATTCGCAGTATTAACAGCAAAAACTTGTGATAATAGGTATTTATTTCAATATTTGTTTTGCTCTTTGATGTCAAGACAATTCTATCAATTATTAGTTGGTTCAAATTATCCTGCGATCAATTCATCGGATGTGAGGAAATTAAAAATTCCGCTTCCCCCTCTTCCCGAGCAACAAAAAATTGCCGAAATACTTTCTGTTTGGGACGAAGCCATTGAAAAGCAAACCCAACTCATTGCCCAACTCGAAACCCGCAAATGCGGGCTGATGCAGCAATTGCTAACAGAAAAGGTGCGCGCAAAGGGATACGAAAATACTAGATGGGAAAGGAAATCACTAAGCCAATGTATGGAATATACTCCTCGTGAAGTCCCCAAGCCAGAATCAAGCTTTTTTGCCCTTGGCGTAAGAAGTCATGGTAAAGGAATCTTCTACAAGAATAACTTTGATCCGGAAGATTTAGCAATGAATATTCTTTATGAAGTCAAAGAAAACGATTTTGTTGTAAATATAACTTTTGCATGGGAACATGCTGTTGCCATTGCTAATGCTAAGGATGATGGCGGATTGGTTTCTCATCGTTTCCCGACATATACTTTTAAAACGAAAGCAGCAAATCCTATTTTCTTTAAATATTACATACTTCAAAAGAGATTTAAACATGAACTTGAATTGATTAGCCCGGGAGGTGCGGGTAGAAATCGAGTTATGAGTAAAAAAGATTTACTTAATATCGTTGTTTTAATACCTAAGGTTGACGAACAACTTGCTATTGCAGGCATTTTGTCGAAAGCTGATCTCGAAATTAACCTTACCAAACAAAAACTGGCGACTCTGAAAGAACAGAAAAAAGGGCTGATGCAACAGTTATTAACCGGAAAAAAGAGAGTAAAAATTTAAAATCGAAATAATATGGCATACAAAATACCTATGCTTCCACTTAAGGAAGATATTGAAACAAAAACGGTGCTAAAGAAAGCCATGTTGGCACATAGCGCTCTTGCCGAGATGAAAGGTTCTGCTGTAAGTATACCGAATGAAAGTATTTTAATCAATACACTATCCCTGCAAGAGGCAAAAGACAGTTCTGAGATTGAAAATATAATCACTACACATGATGAGTTGTTCCAATCGGATTTTTATACCCACAAGTTTAAAAATACTGCAACAAAAGAAGTGTATAATTACTCGCAAGCACTTTTGATTGGTTTTAGAAGTTTGCAGAAGAAAGGCATTTTATCTCTTAACCAAATTGTAGAAATTCAATCTGTATTAGAGGAAAATAAAGCTGGATTCCGCAAATTGCCCGGTACCGAATTGAAAAACGATAAAACAGGAGAAATCGTTTATACTCCTCCACAAACCAGCGAGGAAATTGTAGATTATATGAATAATCTCGAGTTATTCATGAATGATAACTCTTTATCGGATTTGGATACATTAGTAAAAATGGCTATTATCCATCATCAATTCGAGAGTATCCACCCTTTTTACGACGGAAATGGAAGAACCGGAAGAATTGTGAATATTTTGTATTTAGTAAAAGAAGGGTTATTAAATATACCTATTTTATATTTGAGCCGTTATATCAATCAAAATAAAAATACATACTATTCGCTGTTGCAGCAAGTAAGGGATCAATCTGTTTGGGAAGGATGGATATTATTCATATTGGATGGTATTGAACAGACATCACATCAAACAATACAAATTATTCAAGGAATTAAACAGTTGATGTTGAGTCAGAAACAAAAAATTAGAAATGAGTTGCCTAAGATTTATAGTCAGGATTTACTGAATAATATATTCAAACACCCTTATACTAAAATTGATTTTGTTATGGATGATTTAGACGTAAGCCGTATCACTGCTACTCGTTATCTGGAAGAATTGACTAAAATTGGTATTTTACATAAAGAAAAAATTTGGAAGGATAATTATTATATCAATCATGAACTGTTTGCTTTTTTGTCTAATATTTCTGTAAATCATGTATAGAAATCTCCATTTTTTATATGTAATAGATCTTTCATATATAGAAAAATAAACTTTTCTATATATGATATACTATTCATGTATAGAAAATAATTTTATTGTAGAAGTTCTACAAAATAGAATGCGAATAGTATGAATAACATTTCTTTCAAAGAAGACCATATCAGCCAGATCCCTGCTTTACAACTCTTGCAAAAGTTGGGATATACCTATCTTTCACCGGAGGAAGCACTCAAATTACGCGGAGGAAAAAATAATCAGGTCTTGCTCGAACCTATCCTGCGCAAGCAGTTGGAAGCTATTAATTCCATTCAGGTATCGACTACCCGGATGGCTTACTTTTCTTCTCAAAACATTGAGAACGGAATAGAAGCCTTGCGGAATATCCCAATGGAAGAAGGCTATATCAGCGGTAGCGAATATATCTACAATTTACTTACATTAGGTAAAGCCCTTGAACAAAGTATTGATGGAGATAAAAAGAGTTTTACATTGAATTATATTGACTGGAAGCACCCTGAACGGAATATTTTCCATGTAACCGAAGAATTTCCTGTTGCCCGTATGGGCATGAATGACACGTATCGTCCCGATATTGTATTGTTCGTAAACGGTATTCCGTTAGGTATCATCGAATGTAAACGCCCGGATATTAAAGATTCGCTGGAACAGGCTATATCTCAACATCTCCGCAATCAACAGGAAGATGGTATCCGGCAGCTGTATGCTTATTCGGCTCTAACATTGGCGATTGCCAATCAGTCTGCTTCGTATGCCACTACAGCTACACCGGCAAAATTCTGGGCTAAATGGACAGAGCAGTTTTCTACCAAAGAAGAAGAAAATGAATATAATGTAAATATTTATCAAATAATCAATACCCCGCTTACGGATATGCAGCGCAACCGACTGTTCGCTTTGCGCTTTCGATACGTGAAGGAGCATTTTGCTCAATTGGAGCAAGAACCAGTCAATCCGACCGAACAAGATCGTTATTTGTGTAGTTTATGCCATCCGGCAAGATTGTTGGATTTGGTGTTCAACTTCACTGTATATGACGATGGAGTAAAAAAAATTGCCCGTTACCAACAATATTTTGCCATTAAAAAAGTGATGGAACGGGTCCGTTCGTTAGAAGGCGGACGGCGGAAAGGCGGTGTGATATGGCATACGCAAGGCAGCGGCAAATCATTGACCATGGTTATGTTGGCACAGGCTATTGTATTGGATAAAAGTATCCGCAATCCGAAAATTATATTGGTTACCGACCGTACTGACTTAGACCGACAGATAACAGGCACTTTCAAGAAGTGTGGTATTTATGTCGAAAACGCTACTACCGGAGCCAGATTGATTCAATTGCTCGAAAGTAAAAGCGATGCGGTTATTACTACTGTGATTAATAAATTTGAAAAAGCGGTGAAAGGTATCAAACAAGCGTTGACTGATCCGAATATTTTTGTGTTGGTAGACGAAGGGCATCGCAGCCAGTATGGCGATATGAATATCCAGATGCAGAAAACCCTGCCCAATGCCTGTTTTATCGCTATGACCGGTACGCCGCTGATGAAAAAAGAAAAAAGCACAGCCAATAAATTCGGGGGAATTATCCTCCCCGTTTACACGGTTGATCAAGCGGTGAAAGATGGGGCAGTGGTGCCACTTTTGTACGAAGGACGGGTAGTGCTGCAATTGGTTCATGAAAATGCTATCGATAAGTTTTTCGAACAGGTCTGTGACCCTTTGACGGAATACCAAAAAGTGGACATGAAGAAAAAGTTCAGCCGGGCTGATCAGTTGAACGAAGCGGAACAACGTATATATACGATTGCTTGGGATATTTCCTGTCATTTCAGGGATAATTGGCAAGCCACGAAATTCAAGGGACAATTGGTTTGTCCTAAAAAACGGGTTGCTATCAAGTACAAGCAATTTTTAGATGAAATCGGAATTATTTCGTCTGAAGTATTGATAACGGG
>JAVBMQ010000200.1:0-7509 GCA_031552335.1 Bacteroidales bacterium
CGTAATCATCAGGAGTGGAGCAGAAAACGTAAAGAATACGGTGCGTGGGACTATGTGTCCAATCAGAAAGTTATTGACCAATTTTTTCGGGAAGGTATTGAAAGAGCAAAGGGTACCGAAGACTTGATTACCATTGGTATGCGGGGTGACGGCGATGCCCCCATGGGCGGCAAGGAAGGAAATGACCATAATGCTGTACCGCGAGATAAAGAAAATATGGAATTGCTGGAAAAAATCTTTAAAAACCAGCGTCAGATAATTAAAGAAGTAACGGGAAAATCTCCCGAAAAAACTCCACAGGTTTGGGCTATCTATAAAGAAGTGCAACGTTACTATGACTTGGGACTTCGTGCTCCCGACGATGCAATCATGCTACTCACAGATGATAATTGGGGCAACGTAACCCGTCTGCCTAATGCCGAAGAAAGAAAACACCCCGGAGGTTGGGGACTTTATTATCATGTAGACTATGTTGGTGCTCCCCGCAGCACAAAGTGGCTCAATATTACTCCTATACAGAATATGTGGGAGCAGCTTCAGTTGGCTTATGACTATGGGGTAGAAAAATTATGGGTTCTTAATGTGGGCGATTTGAAACCTATGGAATATCCTATTACGCTTTTCTTGGATATGGCTTGGAACCCGACACGCTATACTGCAAGTAATTTGTTGGAGCATCCGCGCCGGTTTTGCGCACAACAGTTCGGCGAAGACCAAGCGGACGAAGCAGCGAGGATTTTGAACTTGTATAGTAAATATACCGGCCGGGTAACACCGGAAATGCTTGACCGTAACACGTATAATCTGGAAACAGGAGAATGGAAACAGGTTACGGACGAATATATGAAACTTGAGGCGGAAGCCTTGCGGCAATATATCACGCTCAAGCCCGAGTATAAAGATGCATACAAACAATTGATTCTTTTTCCCGTTCAGGCAATGGCTAACCTGTATGAAATGTATTATGCGCAGGCCATGAATCACAAATTGTACAAAGAAAACAATCCGCAAGCTAATTATTGGGCAGATAAAGTCGAACAAACTTTCCTGCGGGATGCCGAATTATGTGATGATTACAATAATGTCATGTCGGGAGGAAAATGGAAAAATATGATGATTCAAAAGCATATTGGCTATACCTCGTGGAATGATAATTTTCCCGCCGATAAACAACCTGATATTTATCGTATAGTAGAACCCGAAAAGGCTGCGGGAGGATACGTTTTTAAGTCTCGGGACAAAGTGGTGGTAATGGAGGCTGAACATTATTTTGAAAAGAAAAATGCCAAAGATGCAAATTGGACGGTTATTCCTTATATGGGTCGTACATTAAGCGGTATCGCTTTGATGCCATATTCAAAAGACGTTACAGGCGCTTCACTGTCTTATAAAATGGAAATCCCCAAAGATGTTTCCGAAGTTACCGTACATGTAGTTGTCAAATCGACGTTGGCTTTTCATGATATAAAAGGGCATGAATATGAAGTGGGATTCGAAGGCGGCAATACACAAACAATAAACTTCAATGCCAATTTGAATGAAGCTCCCGAGAATGTATATTCGATTTTTTATCCTACCGTTGCCCGCAGAGTAGTCGAAAGTAAGGTGAAGCTGAATGTTCCTGCTTCCGCAAATAATAAACAAATTCTTACTGTAAAGCCTCTTGACCCGGGAATTGTCTTTGAAAAAATAGTAATAGATTATGGGGGCTATAAGGATTCTTACTTGTTCATGGACGAAACTCCTAACAAAAGAGAAAAAGGGAAATAAAATACAAGTCGTTATAATTCAGCAAAATCAGAAAGTTATTAATTATTCTAATTTATAAAAATGTCATGAAAAATTTTATTACAATTTCATTAGTTGCTTTATTTATCTCTACCGGGGCAATGGCCCAGGATAAAAAAGATGTTTCTCGTCCAATCAGTTTTAATGAGGCTACGGGACAAGGTTGGTCAATCAAAAGTGATACTCCGCATGAAGTTACAATTAATGTCGGAGAAAAAATCTATTCATTTATTTCCGACCCTATTACACTGGCAGGATATAAAGGATTTAAGATTGAATTTGAGGAAGAAATTCCTTCAGAAATCCAGTTATTTATGAGAGGCTTGGATGGTGAAAAAGCCAATTTGGGAGAAATTTTTTCAAGCTTTAAAAAAGGTGAAAAAGTATTTGAATATAATTTTTCCGATTTCCCTAAACTTACCGGAGCTGTGACTCTGCAAAGATTAGCACTTCGTTTGAAAAAGGATGCAACTCCCGCTACCTTAAAAATAAAATCTTTCTATTTGATTAAAGATGACGGAACGACTGAGGCTACTGCCATGGGCGCAGGACCCAGCAATGATTGGACAAGAGTGTTGGGTTATTCAGCCAACATTGTATTTACAGGAAACAGTAACCGTAATTTGAAATTTGAAAGTTTCGATATTGAGGAATTTAATAAGTTGAATGTGATGGAAGTGGTATTAAATGAACCAATGGTAAAAGAAGATTTCACTATTACAGTAAAGTTTGAAGGAGGAAGCAAAAGCGGTTATCCTGTTTCAGCCGGAAAAGTAAAAGGATTTAGTGATGGTTCTACTTCGTTTACATTAAACAATTTGTCATCATATCCTGAAATTGAATCTGTAACAATAAGTGGCAAGCAAAAAGGCAAATCTCTTAACATCAAGAGTATTACACTCAAGAAATAATAAATTACAATTAATTATTAGAAGTTAAACAATTAAAAACAAAGTAATCATGAAAAGTTTTTTCCTAATTATCGCAACATTGATGTTGAGTTTTTCCGCTTTTGCAGGAAGAACGTACATTTCGTTATCCAACACTACATTGACAAATGTCGATGCGGTATCAAATGCTGATGGCAGCGTGACCTATTCATTAATAGATGCAGGAACTACAGGTACTGTTAGATTCAATGATTTTACGGATTTTACTCCTTACCAGAGTGTGGTCTTTGCTTACTCGCAAACTGCAAGCAATGGTGTTACTTATTCATTGAATAATCAATACATAAACAACCCTCGTGCTACTTACAAGCCTGCCAGTACTTTGACAGGTTCAGGCTCTTTTGATGTTGTTGCTTTATCAGCTGCAGGTAAAGCTATGGACAATTCCTATTATGCTCTTCAAATTACAAGTGGGACAGTAACAATTTCAAGTATTTATTGTACTTCATTACCTCCTACAGGTGCTATCTTATTAAACACTTTGGATTATAATAATAATGGTACTATAGCAAAAACAACCGTAAATACCTCAGCCAACATCAATGGTAGCGCAAAACCGCAGATTGCAGGCCCGAATACTACTTCTGCAAATACTTATGTTGATTTGACAGCTTATGAGCTCATTAAATTTGACATATACTATCCTACCGCAAATGAAGGCACCGAAATTAGTATTCGTTTTCAATTTGTAAATTCTGACGGTACGGGAGTAACAGGTGATTCAGATGCATACACAATCGTAAAACCTACAGGCTCAGGCACAGTTAGTTTTTCATTGAAAGATGCTCAATTGCCTTCTAAAAAATTAACGGGTATTAAAGCATTTGCTGCAAGCGGTGTTGCTTTCACACTCAGCATCGATAATATTTATGTTTTTGTAAATGATACACCAACAAGCATTCAACAACCCAATGTTGATGAAGTGCCTGCATTTGTAAATGTTTATGATATCAGCGGTCAAATATTGAAATCGAATGTTCCTTATGAGCAAGCATTGCAAGGACTTGCAAAAGGGATTTATATTGTAAACAAGAAAAAAGTAGCTGTATATTAATTATCCTTTGATACTTGTAAAGGGCCTTGTATTTGTATTCAAGGCTCTTTACTTACTTAAATACCTTAAATAAACTCATTAATAAGTAAAAAAGAAAGTTTATGAAAAATTTATTACTGATTTCAACCATGATGTTTGTCGCTTTTTCTGCCTTTGCCGGGAAAACGTTTATTTCTGTGACAAACACAACACTTACAAATGTCAATGCAACCGATAACGGGGATGGAAGTATTACTTTCGCTTTAATTGACGCCAATGCTGTAGGGACTGTTCGCTTTGACGATATCAATAATTTCACTCCTTTTCAAAATGTTTATTTCACATATAATCAAACAACAGGTAGCGGTGTTACTTATTCTTTGAATAATCAATATGTAAATAGTCCTCGTACAAATTTTAAACCGGCAAGTACACTGAGCGGTTCCAGAGCATTTGATAAAGACATTCCTACTTTAATTGCTGAAGGTAAAGATATGGGGGCAACTGTTCCTTGTTATTATGCCATTCAATTAACAGCCGGAACAGTTACAATTTCAAATATTTATTGCACCGACTTCGTGGATGGAGTTTTATTCAGTCAACTGGATTACAACAATAACGGTACAATTGCCAAGGCGACAGTAAAAAGTACTGCGGCAATTAATGGCGGAGGAAAACAACAGATTGTTGGCCCGGTCACAGCTACCGCAACTACTTATATGGATTTGAGCGAATATAAAGGTATACAATTAGACCTTACTTACCCCGCAGAAAATGAAGGTACAGAATTAACAGTTCGTTTTCAATTTGTAAATGCAGATGCTACCGGAGTTACAGGTGATACGGATACATACACGCTGGTGAAACCTACAGGAAGCGGAACTATCAAATTCTCTTTAGAAAATGCAGAATTACCTTCAAAAAAATTAGCAGGAATTAAAGTATGGGGTACTTCAGGTGTTGTGTTTTCATTAGGAATCTCCGATGTTTATGCCCTTAAGAGTTCGGTACCTTCTTCAATAAAAAATATATCTGTTGATGAATTGCCTGCATTTGTAAATATTTACAATATCAACGGGAAATTAATCAAGAATAATATAGCAAAAGAACAAGCATTAGAAGGCCTTTCAAAAGGTATTTATATCGTCAATAATAAAAAAATGATGGTAAAATAAAGGTAAATAGATTGTATTAGGTTAGCATTAATTTTAGTTTAAGATTGTGCGATAAAGGGGGCGATTTTCGAACCCTTTATTTTTTATGAACTTTAAAGATAAATAATACTCAAAATAGATAAGAATTTACATTTTACAAAGATGACTAAAAGAGAACTGGTAGTGGCAGCAACAGCCAAAGCTAATGGGCAAATTACACAGGGTTGTATACAACAAGGGTTCGAACTTATTTTGAAGAGTACATTAGAAGCTTTAGCTAAAGGCGAAAAAATCACCATTGCAAACTTCGGGACATTTTATGTGAAAGAAATGAAAGAAAGAGTTTCAAGAAATCCTTCAACCGGAGAGAAAATAACAGTTGAAGCCAAAAAGGTAGTCAAGTTCAAAGTAACGCAGGGGTTTAGTTTTGAGTGACTTTTAATATAAATTTAAAGCTATCCTTATCTTTTTATGGATAGCTTTTTCGTTAATAAGGATTTAGCGTTGGATTCACCAACGCTTCATTTTATCGATTCTCCTTTGATGCCTCCCTCCTTCGAACAAAGTTTCAAGAAAAATCTGAAGAATTTTTACCGCCTCTTCTTCACTAACACAAAGGGCAGGTAATGTTAAAATATTTGCATCATTATGTTCACGGGCTAAACGAGCTAATTCTTCAGTCCAACATAAAGCGGCTCTGATGTCCTGATGCTTGTTTAATGTCATTGAAATGCCGTTACCCGTATAGCAAATTGCAACTCCCGGATAACATTCTTTCTTTTCAACCGCATTAGCCAAAGGATGAGCGTAATCAGCATAATCGGAACTTTCGGGACTATTCGTCCCGAAGTCCTTAAAAGCAATTCCCATCGATGTAAGCCTGTCTTTCAAATGTTCTTTCAACTTAAAACCTCCATGGTCGGATGCAATGCCGACAGGTATATCTTCAATTAATATCATTTCTCTCTGTTATTTTTGAAGAAAATCAACTACTTGTTTATATACATTCTTCCCCGTAAATCCGAGTTTTTCGTCTAAGACCTTGTAAGGAGCAGAAAAACCGAAAGATTCCAAGCCGAATACTTCTCCGTTACAGCCGACCAAACCTTGTAAAGTAACAGGTAAACCTGCAGTCAATCCGAAAACTTTAGCATTTTGAGGAATAACGGAATTTTGATAATCTTTACTTTGAGAACGGAATAATCCTTCAGAAGGCACAGAAACAATCCGAACTTTAACGCCATCTTTTCTTAATAATCCAGCCCCTTCAACCAATGTGGCAACTTCCGAGCCCGAAGCTAACAAAACGATATTGGGATTGCCATCGCATTGTACAATGTATCCGCCTTTAGCCGCTTGTTGTGCTTCTTCATAACGAGAATTCGCAGGTAAGTCCTGAATGTTTTGACGAGAGAATATTAATCCTGTAGGTGTATGTTTGTTTTCCAAAGCCAACTTCCAGGCAATAGTAGTTTCCTGTACATCGGCAGGACGAAGAACCAACATGGAATTTTTGCCTTTATGGTTTTTCAGTTTCTCCATTAATCGTATTTGAGCCTCTTGCTCTACAGGTTCATGTGTAGGACCGTCTTCACCGACACGGAAAGCATCATGTGTCCAGATAAAAATAACGGGAAGCTCCATCAATGCAGCCATACGAATGGCTGGTTTCATATAATCCGAGAATACAAAGAACGTTGCACAAGCAGGAATTACACCACCATGTAAAGCCATTCCTACAGATAAACAAGCCATGGTTAATTCACAAACTCCTGCCTGCAAAAAAGCTCCGCTGAAATCTCCTTTGGCAAAAGCTTTGGTCTTTTTCAGGAATCCGTCTGTTTTATCCGAATTGGAGAGGTCTGCAGAAGAAACAATCATATTTTCAACCTGTTCTGCCAATACGGAAAGAACCGTTGCCGAAGCAGCCCGAGTTGCCTGATTCGGTTTTTGCTCGATTTTATCCCAGGCTACAGAATGTATTTCTCCTGCAAACCAGTTATCGAGTTTTTCGGCCAATTCGGGATTCTCTTTAGCCCAGTTAGCCTTATTGTCTTTTCTTTGTTTGACAATTTGTTTTAATTCTTCTTTACGGTTTGCATATAACTCTTCAACTTCAGGGAAAATGCAAAAAGGATTTTCAGGATTTCCTCCCAAATTTTTGATTGAACTTGCATAACAAGCTCCCGCTTCTCCCAATGGCATACCATGAGTGGCGCACTTATTTTCGTATGAAGCACCGTCAGCAGTCAAAGCTCCTTTACCCATTGTGGTTTTACCTATAATGAGTGTCGGCTTTTCTTTTTCAGCTTTAGCTTCACTTAAAGCTTTACGGATATCATTTACATCATTACCGTTAATTGAAATAACTTTCCATCCCCAAGCTTCGTATTTTTTGGCAACATCTTCCGATGTTACGGCAGAAGTCTCGGTAGAAAGCTGAATGCCGTTAGAATCATAAAACATGACCAGATTATTCAAACCCAAGTGTCCCGCAATACGTCCTCCTCCTTGAGATATTTCTTCCTGAACACCACCGTCAGAAATAAATGCATAGATGGTTTGATTCATTACTTCACCAAAG
>JAVBMQ010000033.1:0-8520 GCA_031552335.1 Bacteroidales bacterium
CGTTTATGAGCAGACTCATTGTTTGGGGAGAATTACGTTCTGATAATGTAATTGCTGAAAATGCAGATGATAACGAAAAAAAAATACACCAGGTAAATATTCTTCCTGCTAATGCTGATTGTTCCTGGGAAGCATTTTATAAAACAATAAATTATTGCAATACGGTGTTGAAATATGCTCCGGATGTGGTAAATCAGGATCCTGATTTTACAAAATCCAAATGTCATGTAAAAGAAGCGGAAGCTATGGCGATCCGTGCATTGTGCTATTTTTATCTGGTGCGTACTTTCCGGAATGTTCCATTGACGCTTGAGGCGATAATCAGTGATCAACAACCGGTACACATAGCGCAATCCTCACCAGAGGCAATATTGGAGAAAATTACTGCCGATTTATTGCAGGCTGAGGAATGGGCAATGAATGAATATCCTACAGCTAAAGAGAGCAAGGGACGGATGACTAAAGATGCAATCCGGGCATTATTGGCAGATGTTTATCTATGGAGAGGAAATTATGAAAAGTGTATTGAATATTGTGATAAGCTGATTGATGCGACCGTAATGTCTGATAGCAGAAATAGCGGTCTTGATGAAAAACTCCCTAAGTATGACCTGGAAAAAAGATATATTTCCGAATATTTATTTTATAGGGGTAATTCATCGGAAAGTATTTTTGAATTGCAATTTTCTACTGAAACAACAAATAAACAGGTGGAAACTTTATATGGAAAGAATAATACCATGGGTAAGTTAACAGCATCAACATTTTGTGTGGAAACCCAGATAGTATTCCCGGAAACTGATGAACGTAAGAAAGATTTTATTCTTACAACTAAATCTAATGCAGGTGAATATATGATATTTAAATACCTTGGATATCGGAATCTGACTTTCTATTCCTTCAGGTCTACTCCGGCTAACTGGATTTTTTACCGGATTACAGATATTATGCTCATGAAATCAGAAGCTTTAGTACAACTTAATCGTTCGGAAAATGACCTTCGAATGGCACTGACATATGTTAACAAAACGTATATGCGTGCAAATTCTACCCTGATTCCCGCAGATTCCCTTGCATTTGATAATTATTCCAATGTGCCGGAGATGGAAAAATTGGTGGTGTTGGAAAGACAACGCGAGTTGATGTTTGAAGGAAAGCGTTGGTTTGATCTGGTTAGATTATCGGAACGCAAAGGCAATACAATAGATTTGGTTGGTTATGTGCTGAATAAATATACTTCTAACATTAGTACCATCAGTTCTAAATTGGGTGTCATGAATGCCTTGTATTTGCCGGTTTATGCGGAGGAACTCAAGGTGAACCCGCTATTGAAACAGAATCCGTATTATGATTCATCATCTAATATCATAAAAAATTAAACGATAGATCGATATGAAAAATTTTATTAATCAAATGACAGTCCGCATATTACTTTGTCTTTCTCTGGTTATCATAACTTTCTCCTGTTATGACAGTGATGAGGTCGGAGAGAACTTTTATACTTTTACCGGAGAAACTGTGGGCAGTTATCTGGAAAAACATCCGGAAACATATAGCGAATTTACTGTTGCTGTGGAAAAGGCCGGCATGAAAGATTTATTAAAAACCTATAATAAATACACTTGTTTTGCTCCGACCAATGAGGCCATGCTGGATTATTACAGTTCATTGGGAATCTCTTCTGTGGAAAACTTGTCTGATTCTATTGTTAAATATTTGGTATACAGTCATATATTGTCTGACAGGGTATATCAGCCCAGTGATTTTACCGAAGGAGCTTTGACCACGACAAATATGAATTCAAGGTATCTGGTAATCGGATTTAAAGCCAATGTGGAAAAAAACAGGACAGATATTCTGATTAATACTAATTCGGTTATTGTGGCCCAGGATTCGGTAGAAAATGGAATGATTTATGCGCTTGACCGGGTATTAACACCTTCCAATGTTGCACTTCCTGATTTGATGTACCATGACCAGCGTATCAGTTTATTTACGGAAGCATTGAAAGCAACTGGTCTGGATGCTGAGATGCAACTCATTAAAGATTATGAATATGTGCCTGAGTTAAATCCGATATCTATCTATGGAAAGGTGACTTGCCGCAGTCCGAAGGAACGGAAATTCGGTTATACGGCGTTTGTTGAAACGGATGAGGTGTTTGCGCGTACTCATACCAAATCCGGAAAACCGGTTGTGGATATGGAAACACTTAAAGAGTTTGCCGCAGAAATATATAATGCTGCATATCCCGAAGATGCCGGTATTTCGGATGTAACTGATCGTCGTAATTCGTTGAATCGTTTTATTGCATACCATTTGATTGATAAAACGGTGAATTACAATAACTTTTTCTACAAAGCGAATATGGTGCTCGATATTCCACTGTATGAGTTTATGGAAACGATGTCTCCTAACACGATGTTCAAAGTGTCGAATGAAGGAGGAAATGTTATTATTAATAGTGACATCGCCCGGGGAATTACCGGTGTAAAGGTATTGCCGATTGTCTCCGGATATGAGCAGGATACTCAAAATGGAGTTTATCACTTGATAGATAAGGTGCTATTGTATGATCAGACAGTAATAACAATGTTGTTGAACACTCGTATCAGAATGGATGCTGCCAGTTTGCATCCTGAATTGATGACCAATGGAATCCGTTATGAAAAAGGCGATAATCCTTCCGGAGTATCGGGCGATGACAAATACTATAAATTTCCGAATGGATATATGAAAAATGTGGAAATTGTATCGAATAACACACGCTTATATTATCTGCAAGGGAATGCTACCTGGTGTAATTACCAGGCTGATGAAATGATGGCTTTAGGTCAGTTTGATTTTATCATGCGTTTGCCACCGGTACCTGCCGGTACATATGAGATACGTTTTGGCTATACTGCTAATCCGCTTCGTGGTATTCTGCAATTCTATGTCGACGGTGAACCGCAGGGGATTCCTCTCAATATGAAAAGACTGGGAACTGATGCAGCCATTGGTTGGATGGTTGATGGTTCTGACGGTGGATTTGAAGTAGACAAAATGATGCGAAATAGAGGATATATGAAGGGAGGAACTTCCTATAAAAATACTACAAATACCGGAAGGACACATAATGGAGCATTACGGCGTATTGTATGTACAAAAACATGGGATTACGACGGACCTCATTACCTGCGTTTCAAATCTGTCTCTACTGACGAAACAAATCAATTCATGATTGATTATTTCGAATATGTTCCTAAAAATATATATGCAAATCCAAGCGGAGAACCGGAGGATAGACTTTAAGCTTCTAATAAAAATCATTTAAATGATACATAATATGAATAAAATCTCAAAACTACGGGGAATATATTTACTGGTACTCATATTTTTTGTCGGATGTGCAAATGACAAATGGGATGAACATTATCAGGCAGATCCGGCAATTGTTTCGGATAAAAATCTTTGGACAATTATAGAAGAAACGCCGGAATTAAGCTCTTTGGCAACAATCCTGAAAAATTACGGATATGACCAATTGCTGTCTCAAACTCAGGCATATACAGTATTTGCACCTACTAATGAAGCATTATCCCGGTTAGATACTACCAATATAAATGTAAAAAGTGAATTATTGGATAACCATATTGCACGTTTTTTTATCCCGGCATCCGGTTATGATGATGTTATTGTCGGAACATTCAATAAAAAAAGAATAAAGCTTTTGTACCAGGATGGAAGTTATATTTTCGGTACGGCTGCGTTCCGGCCTCAGGGAAGTACTATCCATGCGTCAAATGGAATGATCCACATCCTGGATGATTATGAAAAATTTTTCCCGAATATTTATGAATATTTAGCTAAACGGACTGACCTTGATTCGATCAGGAAATATATTTATTCTTTTGATGAAATCTTGTTGGATGAGCAAGCCAGTGTTCCCGGTGATGTTGTCAATGGTAAATTGACTTATCTGGATTCGGTATTTATTAATTCTAATCAATTGATCCAAAAACTGGGATATATTAACCGGGAAGATAGTTCTTACACCATGGTTGTTCCGAATAATATAGCCTGGACTGAAGCATATAACCGCATAAAAGAAGATTTTGTCTATTATAACGAAGTTTCATCTATAGCTGATTCTTTACAGCGTGCGAATGCCAGTTTTGCTATTGTACAAGATTTGATTTTCAGCAATACTGTTCAGGTATCACCTAAAGATTCACTTTATTCTACTTCCAGGAATCCATTTTATAATCCTCAGTACCTTTTTGATGGAACGGAATCGTTTCAAGCCAGTAATGGTACGATTTATATTACAAATCAGTTGAAATATAGCGCTCTGGATTCATGGCATAAACCAATAAAGGTGGAGTGTGAACATTCTTTCGGACGTGAAAATACCTTATCTACGGCTTTCCCGGTAATGACGAGTGGGCTTGTTCCGGTTTCAAATGGGGCATATTTAAGATTGTCTCCGGTTTCTTCTTCCGGTAATCCTACTGCTACTTTTGAAATACCGAATACACTTTCCAGTATGTATGATATTTATTGTGTATTTGTAACAGAGAAGGTAAATAATCCGAATAAAGAAGGAATGAAGCCTTGTAAAGTATATTTTAACATGAGCTATATCAACAGGTCAGGTAAAATAGAGAATAGTCGTTTTCCTGAAACAGGAAATATTGAAACTAATCCGAATGTAATTGATACCATATTAGTGGCGCCTGATTTTGAGTTTCCTACAACTAATTATGGAGAAAAAGAGACAACGGTCTTGTTGAAAGTACTTAGTAGTGTATCTCGTTCAGAGACAACTAATTATTCGAGAGAGCTATTATTGGATTGTATTTTACTGAAGCCTAAGAAAAAGTAATTTACGTAGTTAAATAACAACAAAATACGATTATAATGAAAAAACATGATCATAGATTGAATGTGTTACTCTGTCTGTTTTTATGCTGTTCTTTCATCTCTCTATTTGCTCAGGATGATAAAGAATTGGCAACAGATACCTTGTTAAAAACAGATTTGATAACAATCAAGGGGAGAATTATAGATGCAGCAACAAAAGAACCATTATTTGGAGCGAAAGTTCAGAGCAAAGATTGGCAATATTCAGCCATGACCGATACCAGTGGTAATTTTACATTGAGTATTCCGGAATACCTGAACCAGGTCTATATTTCGGCTCCTGATTATGCGATGCAACTTTATCCTTTGCAAAGCAGATCTGCAATGGAAGTAGCTCTTTATTCCGATCAGTTTTTGGCAGATTATGCATTGCAGTCTCCTCTATATGCACAACATACTGTAGCGCCCCGGAGTGTTGCGGCAATAACTATGGATACGGAAATTCAGTCACAATTAAGTGGCGATATGCGGACTATCATTCATTCGGGTACTCCGGGAATAGGTGCGTCTATGTTTATTCGTGGATTTAACTCATTGAATATCGGAGCGCAACCTTTGGTTGTTTTGGATGGTATGATTTTCGATAATCAATATAATCGCCATTCTATTCTGGATGGATATATATTGAATCCACTTTCTAATATCAGTGTTGACGATATTGAGGATATGACAGTTTTGAAGGATGGTTCTGCCATGTATGGCGCTAAGGCTGCTAACGGAGTGTTGTTGATCAAAACAAAAAGGGGGAAAGAAATGGCGACTAAAATAGCTTTTTCAGGCATGTATGGATTGAATGAACGTCCGCAAACACCTCCTTTAATGAACGCTGATCAATTCCGTGTTTATGTTAGCGATCAGTTGAAATATTATTATTCATCTCCTGAATATGTAGCGTCTTTTCCTTTTTTGAATGATAACCCGAAATATTATGATTACAAGCGTTATCACAATGATCATGACTGGACTGAAGATGTATACCAGAACAGTTCCACGCAATCTTATAACATTGGAGTAAGTGGGGGCGATGATGTGGGGATGTATTATTTGTCGATGGGTTATACTGATGCAAATAGCACTCTGAAAAATAATGATTTTACACGTTTCAATGCCCGTTTCAATTCAGATATCAGTTTGACTTCCCGTTTTAAGTTTTCTTTTGATTTATCTTATTCACAAACAGATCGAAACTTGCGTAATGATGGTTTCGGCGATTTGATGACTTCGCCTTCTGCTTTGGCTCTTTTGAAAGCGCCTATACTTATTCCGTACGAAATATCTAAATCCGGACGGGTCACTTCTGATTTGTGTGATGAAGATTTTCTGGGAATCAGTAATCCGGTTGCGATTATCGAAAAAGGAATCGGTGAAAGTTCTCAGACGTATCTGAATTTGTCACTCAGGCCTTCGTTTGAATTTACCAAAGCATTGAAGCTATCCGGTACATTTAATTATTCGATGAACAGCTTGTTTGAAAAATTTTTCCGTCCGGATGCCGGGGTTGCAGATGTATATTTACCTGAGGAGGATGGGGTTTCAAAAAATCAGGTCAAAGCTCAGAATGCGAAACAAATAAGTTTATCCGGAGATATTCATTTAGATTGGAAAAAGCAATGGGAGATGCATGCCCTGAATCTGACCGGAGGTGCAAGATTTCTTTCTGACTCATACAAAGGTGAATATGGTTCTGGTCACAACACCAGTACTGACCGTGATCATAATCTGAGCCAGTCATTGAGCTATCGTCAAACAACCGGTTATGATGAAAGTTGGCGCTTATTCTCATGGTATCTTAGGGCAGAATATGCTCTTTACGAAAAATATCTGTTGTCGGTGGAAACATCGGCTGATGCTTCTTCCCGCTATGGAACCGATGCGGATATGTTGAAAGTGGCAGGTGTTTGTTGGGGAATATATCCTTCTGCCCATGCTGCCTGGTTGATTTCTTCTGAGCAATTTATGAGAGCGCTTCCTGTTGTTAATCAGTTGAAACTTCGTTTGAGTTATGGTCTTTCGGGAAATGATAATCTACCCAATGATGCTACAGTGACATATTTCGGTTCTATGCGTTATATCAACCAATATACGGGAAAAGGCCTCTTGAATATCGGAAATACCAATTTAAAACCGGAAACGGTAACAAAGAAAAATGTTGGTTTGGATATCAGTTTGTTTTCCAATCGTTTGTCAATTTCAGGCGATCTGTTTCTCAATACGACATCTGACTTACTGGCGATGAAACAGCATAATTACATTACAGGTCAGCAATATTATTGGGATAACAGTGGAAAACTGGAAAATAAGGGTTTTGAACTTGCATTAAATGTTAAAGCCTTGAACCTGAAAAATTTCCAATGGGAAGCAGGTGGTAGCATTTCACATTACAAAAACACCATATCGGAATTACCTGAAGGAAATTACATAACAAGCTATTATGGTGGAGAAATACTGACTGCTGTAGGGCATCCGGCAGCTTTGTTCTATGGTTACAAAACAGCAGGAGTTTTTGCAACTACACAGGAAGCTGTTGCTGCTGATCTTAAAATGCGTAATGCTACAGGTATCGGGTACAGTTATTTTACTGCAGGTGATATGCATTTTGTTGATTTACATGAAGATGGTATCATTGATGAAAAGGACAAAACCATTATAGGTGATCCCAATCCTGATTTTACAGGTTCTTTTAATACGCGTTTCTCTTATAAACGATTGTCTCTGAATGCATTATTTTCATTTTCTTATGGTAATGATGTTTATAATTATGTTCGGTCAGAATTGGAATCCGGAAAGAACTTGTATAACCAGTCAGCAGCTATGTTGAATCGTTGGGTTACAGAGGGACAGCGGACTCAAATGCCGAAAAACTCATACTTCGATCCTATGGGCAATAGCCGGTTTTCGGATCGCTGGATAGAAGATGGTTCTTTTCTGCGTTTCAAAACGTTGACAATATCTTATGATGTCCCAATCAATTGGATCTTTCTTTCCGGTTTTACGGTCTGGGCTTCTGCCAACAATTTGTGGACTTACACCCATTATCTGGGATCAGATCCTGAGGTATCTGTTAGCAATAATGTGTATTACCAGGGAATTGATGCGGGATGGTTGCCCCAGAGCAGAAGTTATTTTATCGGATTGAAATTGAATCTCTGATAATTTATAATTGAAAATAAATTAAAGAAAAAAATATGAAACGAAAACTATATTTTCCGTCTGTAATATTTGGACTGTTCTTTCTGTTGTTGACTCTATCTTCATGTGAAGATATAATAGATACAGGTTCAACGCGGTATGTTACCGTTGACGAGAATGGACTGGCTTCTTCTAATGATTCAGTGCAATCAATACTGGGTATCTTAAATGGAATGCAACAAATCGCCGAACGATATGTGTTGTATGGTGAGGTGCGGGCAGATTTGTTGGATGTAAATATTTTCACGTCTGCTGCTATTCGTGAGTTAAGTAATTTTACGGTTAAGGATACCAGTTCTTTTGCGGATCCCCGAGATTACTACAACATTATCAATAATTGTAATTATTTTATCAGTAGAACCAACAGCGCTGATAGTCCTTTGAAAAAAGAGAATTCACTTGCACATGCGTTAAGAGCATGGACTT